>VAZL01000368.1 GCA_005883445.1 Alphaproteobacteria bacterium
CAAGATTTTGTGGGAATTCCAGACCTCCGCCGGCATCGTTGGACAGCCGATTACCTGGGAGCTCAACGGCAAGCAGTACGTCACCGTCACCAACGGCGCCACCGGGCCGTATGTGATGCGCGCCGGCGATCCCAATCTCGCCAACGTTCCCGCTGGCGGCAGCATCTGGACCTTCAAGATCTTCGAGGAGTACTCCGGGCCGCAGCGCGCGGCGTCCGCCAACTAGGGCCGCGGTCGCGCAATAGAAGTGCAGTATGAACCGGTCGCCAGCGTTGTACGTCGCGCGATTTGTGTTCGCGCTCGCCGCGGTCGCCTCGGATTGTGCCTGGGCCGCCGACGCAAAGATCGCGGCGGGCGCGAGCATTTACGGGAACTACTGCTCCAACTGCCACGGCGATGAGTTGCGCAATACCAGCGGCGGCGCCACGTTCGACCTCACGCGTTTGCGTCCGGCCGACCATGACCGCTTCGTCAATTCGGTGCTCAACGGCAAGACTCAGATGCCGCCGTGGCGCGGCGTGCTCGATATGGAGCAGATCGAGTCGATCTGGTCGTTTATTCGCGCGACGGCAGATCGCTGACAATGCGCCGTTCGTTTTGATGGCGTTGGCGCTCGCGTGCGGCAAGCACGGGGAACCTGCTTGTGTCCGTCGTGCGTGAGAAGCGTCTTCGGAAGATCGGAGACGCTATGCTGATGTGCTTGAAGCGCGGGAAGCCCCGGCACGATGATCCAGCGAATAAGACAATGGGCGCGTCTTGCCGGACGAGACGTGTACGCCGTCTATCGGGCGGCGCGCGATCCTCGCGTGCCTTGGTACGCCAAAGCGCTGGCTTTTTGCGTTGCCGGCTATGCGCTCTCGCCCATTGACCTGATTCCGGACTTCGTGCCGGTGCTCGGCTACTTGGACGATCTTATCATTGTGCCTTTGGGCATTCTGATCGTGGTCAAATTGATCCCGCCGGAAATTATCGCCGAACATCGGGCGGTGGCCGCAGCGGCGCAGGGTCGGCCCGTCAGTCATACCGCTGCAATTGTGATCGTCGTCGTCTGGGCAGCATCGATCGTAGTGGCGGCATGGCTCTGCTATCGCGCCTTCGTGAGCTAAAATTCTCGCCTTGGCGAGAAGCAAGAATGGGTGCATGTCAAAGCACGAAGATCATGATTTAAACAAAGAATGGCCGTTTGATCCGTCGTAAGGCGACCTCCGACTGGTGTGCTTCGTTGATCCGCCTCCTGTTAGCCGGGACTTTCCTGTTCGCGTGGACGTCGGCTTCCACCGATGCTGCCGAGATCAACATCGGCTATCTGCGCCGCACGGAGCCGAAGTCGACTCTGTCGCTGATCCAGACCCCAGCCAACAATGACGGACTAGCTGGTGCGCGGCTCGCGATCAACGACAACAACACGACGGGGAGATACCTGAATCAACAGTTCTCGCTGGAGGACTTCCGAACCGGGGGAAGCGACGATGCTGTGGCCGCAACCATTGCGCTGGGGGAGCGCGGCTCCTCGCTGGTGATCGCCGATCTGCCGGCGGATGCACTTCTCAAGGCCGCCGACGCAGAAGCTCCGCGTAGGCGTCTGTTCTTCAATGTCGGCGCGATCGACGATCGATTGCGGGAGGAGGACTGTCGCGCCAATGTGATTCGTACTGCTCCAACACGGTCGATGCTGGCGGACGCTCTGGCGCAGTATCTGGTCTGGAAGCAGTGGCGCAGATGGCTTTTGGTCGTCGGTTCCCATGCCGAGGACAAGCTCTACGGCGATGCGCTGCGACGCTCGGCTAAGCGGTTCGGAGCGCGAATTGTCCAGGAGAAGGTGTTCGAGGATACCGGCGGCGCGCGCAGGACGGACAGCGGCGTCGTCCAGATTCAGCGCCAGCTACCGGTTTTTACGCAAGGCGCGCCCGCCTACGACGTTCTCCTGGCGGCGGACGAGAGCGAGGTTTTTGCGTCCTATTTGCCGCACCGGACCTGGGATCCGAGGCCGGTCGCAGGATCCGCCGGCCTCGTTCCGACAAGTTGGGACGGCTCGCACGACCAATGGGGCGCGGTACAGCTGCAGGACCGATTCATGAAGCAGTTCTCGCGGCGGATGAGCGCACGCGACTTGCAGGCTTGGACCGCGGTGCGGATGATCGGCGAGAGTTCGTCCAGAACGCGTTCAAGCGACCCAAAAGTCATACTCGATTTCCTCAAAGGGCCCGACTTCGCGTTGGCCGCGTTCAAGGGCCAGCGGTTGACGCTACGCGACTGGAATCTTCAACTTCGTCAGCCCATCCTTCTGAGCGATGGCAGAATGATCGTTTCAGTGTCTCCGCAGGAAGGATTTCTGCA
>VAZL01000069.1 GCA_005883445.1 Alphaproteobacteria bacterium
GCCGTCGAGGTCCTTCAGATCGGCGCCCCGAAGGGAACCGACGAGGCGCGGATCGCGGTCGAGGTTCGCAACGCGCTGCTTTACGACTTCACCGGCGGCGGCTACGCCGCCCCACCCACCCATCGGCTGAAGATCGCCATGGCCTCCACGCGTGCGTCGATCATCGTCGATGTCAATACATCGCGGCCGGATGTCGAGAACTACGGGCTCAACGCGACTTATACCTTGACCGAAATCGCAACCGGCAAAATCGTGGTCACCGGCACGACCTTCGCTCGCGTGTCTTATGACATTCCCGGCCAGGAGCAACGATACGCCCGCGTGCGCGGATTGCGCGACGCAGAGCTGCGCGCGGCAAGAGTTGTCGCAGACAATATCAGATTGCGGCTTTCGTCCTATTTCATTGCCGGCACGTAAGACACCTCCCACCGTCATCGTCCACCGCCGGCCACCAAGGCCGTATTTGATCCGCGCGCGTGCTCCACGGCGCCGCGAGCGGATGCTCGATGCCCGCAGCCGCGCCCACGCCGACGGTGTGATCACGGAGATCTCATGGTCGCGCTGAAAGGCTCCGACATCGAAAAGTTCCTCGCACGTCCGCAGCGGCCGATCGTGCTCGTCTTCGGCCCGGACGCAGGCCTGGTGCGCGAGCGCACCGAAGCGCTCGTACGCATGTCGGTTGACGACCCCAAGGATCCCTTTCAACTGGCCCGGCTCGAGGGCGACGATCTCGCCAGCGAGCCCTCGCGCCTCGTCGAGGAGGCCAACACGATTCCGCTGTTCGGAGGCCGCCGCGCGGTC
This sequence comes from Alphaproteobacteria bacterium, assembly GCA_005883445.1. GTDB lineage: Bacteria > Pseudomonadota > Alphaproteobacteria > Rhizobiales > Xanthobacteraceae > VAZQ01. Next base: position 802 of record VAZL01000069.1, read on the forward strand.
TGGGTGAAAGCCGGCGCGCGCAACTTTGCTCCCGCGGTCGAGGCGCTCATTGCGGCGCCGGCGCCGGACTGCCGAGTCGTGATCGAGGCCGGCGATCTCAAGCGCAACGCCCCGCTGCGCGCGATCTGCGAGCGCGCCGGGAACGCCGTCGCGCTTCCTTGCTACGCCGACTCGGCACGGGATTTGGTTCGCCTCATCGATGACGAGATGCGCGACGCGGGGCTTGCCATCTCACCGCAAGCGCGTGCTGCCCTCGTTCCGTTGCTCGGCGGCGATCGGCTCGCGTCGCGCCATGAGATTCGCAAGCTCGCGCTGTTCGCGCGCGGCAAGGCGCGCGTCGAGCTCGAAGATGTGATGGCGGTGGTCGCTGACGCCTCGACGCTGGCGCTCGACGGCTTGATCGATGCCGCCTTCGCCGGGCGCACCAGCGAGCTCGAAGTGCAATTCGGCAAGGCGCGCACCGCCGGCACGGCACCGGGCACGATCGTCTCGGCTGCGTTGCGGCAAGTCGCGCAATTGCACAAGGCGAGGCTCTCGGTCGAGGAGGGCGCCCCGATCGGCGATGCCGTCCAAGGCATCCAGCCGTTCGTTCATTTCAGTCGCAAGGCTGCGGTCGAAGCCGCGCTCAAGACGTGGACGTCGGCGCGGCTCGAACGCGCGATGGCAGAGCTCGCCGAGGCCGCGCTCGAAGCGCGCCGGCAATCCGCGATGGCGGAGCTGATCGCGCAGCGCGCGCTGCTGGCGCTTGCCATCAAAGCGCGGCGGAAGGAATGATCCGGCGGCTTGGCTTACGCGGTTGCCGCAAACAAGGACTGTTCAACGCGACCAAGTTTGGTCGGCGCGATCAATTCTTTTCCAATCGCCGCAGCACCTCTTCGAGCTGATCGAGGCTACGATAATGAATGTGCAACACGCCGCCTTTGGTGCGGTGATCGACCGTGACGGTAAGCCCCAGCGTGTTCGATACCCGCCGCTCGAGCGCAATCGTATCGACGTTTTTCACCGCGCGCTTCTTGATCGCCTTGCCCGATCCCGGCGCGCGGTCCTTCGCCAGCGCCTCGACCTGACGAACGTTGAGCCCGCGATCGACGATCTCGCGCGCCATCTCTTCGGGATCGGGCGCGCCGATGAGCATGCGCGCGGCACCGGCCGTGATCTTGCCGGCATGGATGTAAGCCTTGACCGGCTCCGGCAGTTTCAACAGCCGTAGCGTGTTGGTGACGTGACTGCGACTCTTGCCGACGATCTTGGCGATGTCCTCGTGGCTGTGGCCGTACTCGCTCGCCAGCGCCTGATAGCCGGCGCCCTCTTCCAGCGGATTGAGATCGGTGCGCTGCACGTTCTCGATGATGGCAAGCTCCAGCGCTTCGCTGTCGCTCGCTTCCAACGGCACGATGGGAATCTCGTGCAGGGCCGCGCGCTGCGCCGCCCGCCAGCGCCGCTCGCCAGCGATGATCTCGTAAGCGTCCTTGGCACCGCGCACCGAACGTACCACCACCGGCTGGATGATGCCGCGTTCCTTGATCGACGCGGCCAGCTCATCGAGCTCGGCATCGGGAAAGTTGCGGCGAGGATTACGCGGATTGGGCCTGAGGTATTCGATCGGGACGCGGCGTTGGGTGCGCGCACGTTCGGGCGTCGTCGTCGTCGCTTCGGCGCTGACGTCGCCCATGAGCGCGGCAAGGCCGCGTCCCAGTCGCGATCGGCCGTCATCTGCCATTGTCATGTCTCCCGACCTTCCTGCGTCACGCTGCGCCGTGCTGTTGATCCGATTCGATCGCGGCGTCCGCGCGCGGCGCGTTCGCTATCAATTCCTTCTCGCGCTGAATGATCTCGGTCGCGAGCCGCAGATAGGCTTCGCTGCCGACGCATTTGAGATCGTAGACCAGCACCGGCTTGCCGTACGACGGCGCCTCGGACACCCGCACGTTGCGCGGGATGATCGTGTCGTAGACTTTCTGTTTGCTGTTCGCCCGCACGTCGGCGACGACTTGGTTGGAGAGATTGTTGCGCGCATCGTGCATCGTGAGCACGATGCCGTGAAACATGAGCTCGGGATTGAGCGTAGATTTCACGGTCGTGACCGTCTGCAGCAATTGCGACAATCCTTCGAGCGCGAAGAATTCGCATTGCAGCGGCACCAGAATCGCATCGGCCGCGGCCAAGGCGTTCACCGTGAGCAGGTTGAGCGACGGCGGACAATCGATGAGGACATAACTGAAGTCGCTCACGCGCGGCGTTGCGGTGCGCAGCGGCGCGAGCGCGGTGCGCAATCGAAAAGCGCGGTCGCGCTCCTGGCTGACTTCGAGCTCGAGGCCGGAGAGATCGAGCGTCGACGGCGCGATGGAGAGGCGGGGCACCGCGGTCGCCAACACCGCATCGGACAAGGTGGCCGCGCCCATCAACACATCGTAGGTCGAGTGGCGACGACTGCGGCGGTCGATACCGAGCCCGGTCGAGGCATTGCCCTGGGGATCGAGATCGATGATCAGCACCTGCTCGCCGATGGCGGCGAGCGCCGTGCCGAGATTGATCGCGGTCGTGGTCTTGCCGACGCCGCCCTTCTGGTTGGCGATCGCGATCACGCGCGGCGGCGCAGGGTTGGGGATGCGGCTCGCGAGCGTGATGACCTGAGACTCTTCGGCCGAGGCCGCCGGCAAATCCGCGTGGTCGGTCATGGTACTGCGTCCAGCATCGGGGTCGTCTCGGTTCGCGAATCGGGTGGAATCTTACGTCGTCCTGCTGCGCTCCACATCCCGGATCACGATAATGCGGGCGGCGGGATCGGTGCGGCTCGGCACCAGCGTGGCGTTCATGATCCAGGCCTTTGCCGTCCGCGACTCGCGCGCTTGCCTGAGTTCAAGCTCTGCATTTTGCCCCTTGGGGAACAAGCCCATTGCACCGCTTTTCCCCAGAAGCGGAAAACACTGATCGAGCAAGGACTTGAGCGGAGCGACGGCGCGCGCGGCGACGACATCCGCCGGTCCCTCGAAGCTCGTCACGAAATCCTCGATGCGCGCGGCATGCACGCTTGCCGGCGTCTCGGTGAGGCGTTGAGCCTCGCGCAGGAATGCGGCCTTTTTGGTATTGCTTTCAATGAGATGGACATGAGCACCGGGGCGACCCGCCAGCGCGCATGCGATGACGAGGCCGGGGAATCCGCCGCCCGAACCGAGGTCGACCCAAACGCGGGCTTCAGGGGCGAGGTCGAGAAGCTGGAGGGAATCGGCAACGTGCCGCATCCATAGGTGCGAAACCGTAGATGGCGCGATGAGATTGGTGGTCGGCTGCCAAGTGAGCAGAAGCGCAATGAAGCGATCGAGACGCTCCAACGTTTCACGTGAAACAGGCGTCAGCGTCAGGGCGCGATCACGGTCGGCAAGTTCACCGCGCTCGGGACCGCGTCTGATTCGCCCACGCAGGGGGCCCTTCCCCTCCCGATCGAGATGCGGCCAGCGGGCCTTCGGCATCAGCGGCCAGTCGATGCCGCTTTTGCAAATCGCCCATTGCGCTTGAGATGCGCAACGAGGAGCGTGAGCGCCGCGGGCGTGATGCCGTCCATGCGGCTAGCCTGGCCGATGGTGCGAGGATGCATGGAGTTCAGCTTTTGGCGGACTTCATTGGACAGCCCGCGTACCTGGGAATAGTCGAGCCCTTGCGGCAGTTCCAGGCTCTCGTCCCGGCGATAGGCGGCGATGTCGGCGGCTTGGCGTGAGAGATAGACCTCGTATCTCGCATCGATCTCGACCTGTTCTGCAATCTTCGGGGGGAGATCGCCAAACCGAGGCCAGATCTTCGCGAGGTCTGCGATAGCGATGTTCGGGTGCGACAGCAGTTCGAACGCGCTGCGTCGTTGGCCGTCCTTGTTGAGGGCAAGTCCGTGCCGATCCGCCTCGTTGGGAGTGAGCGAGACCGAACGGACGAAATCGCGCGCGGCCGCGAGCGCCGTCATTTTCGCCTCGTGTCGGGCGCGGCGCTCGGCGCCCACGCAGCCGATCGCAATGCCTCTGGCAGTCAGGCGCTGGTCGGCATTGTCGGCACGCAAGGTGAGCCGGTATTCCGCGCGCGAGGTGAACATCCGGTACGGCTCGGTGACCCCGCGCGTGACCAAATCGTCAATCATAACAGCAAGATAGGCTGCAGCGCGGTCGAACGTAATGTCGCCTCCCCGGCCCGCTCGGGACGCTGCATTGAGGCCCGCGACCAAGCCCTGCGCCGCCGCCTCCTCGTAACCGGTCGTGCCGTTGATTTGCCCCGCCAGGAATAGTCCGCCCACGCGCCTCGTCTCCAGCGTCGGCTTGAGCTCGCGCGGATCCACGTGGTCGTACTCGATGGCGTAACCAGGCCGGATGACGCGCGCGTTCTTGAGCCCCGGGATGGTCGCGACCAGCGCGAGTTGGACCTCTTCCGGCAGTGAGGTCGAGATGCCGTTCGGGTAGACGGTCGGATCATCGAGCCCTTCGGGCTCGAGAAAAATCTGATGCCCATCGCGCTCGCCGAAGCGCACGATCTTGTCCTCGATCGAGGGGCAATAACGCGGCCCTTTGCTCGAAATCTGGCCCGAATACATCGGCGAGCGGTGGACGTTGTCGCGGATGATGCGGTGAGTGGCGGCGTTCGTGCGCGTAATGCCGCACTGAACCTGGGGATTATCGATGCGCTTCGTCAGCATCGAGAACGGCTCCGGCGGCTCGTCGCCCGGCTGCATCTCCACTGCGGCCCAGTCGATGGTGCGGCCGTCGAGCCGCGGCGGCGTTCCCGTCTTGAGTCGCCCGAGCGCAAATCCCAGTCGCTGCAAAGTCAGCGACAGGCCGAGCGCGGGCGCCTCGCCCACGCGCCCCGCCGGCGTCTGCCGCTCGCCGATATGGATGAGCCCGCGCAAGAAGGTTCCCGTCGTGAGCACGACCGCCCCTGCCCGAAGCTCCCGTCCGTCCGCGAGTTTGAGCCCGCCGATTCGTTCGCCGCAGATTACGAGGTCGTCCGCCTCCGCTTCGATCACCGTGAGATTCGCTGTGGTGCCGATCGCCCGCTGCATGGCCCTGGCGTAAAGCCTGCGGTCGGCTTGCGCGCGCGGCCCGCGCACCGCGGGCCCCTTGCGACGGTTGAGCACGCGGAACTGGATGCCGGCGAGATCGGCCACGCGCCCCATAAGACCGTCGAGCGCGTCGATCTCACGAACGAGATGGCCCTTGCCCAGGCCCCCGATGGCAGGATTGCACGACATCGCACCGACGGTCGCGAAGCGATGGGTGACGAGCGCGACCTTGGCCCCCATGCGCGCGGCGGCCGCGGCCGCCTCGCAACCGGCATGGCCGCCACCCACGACGACGACGTCGTATTGCGAGTTCATCATTCCAAATTTCTCCGAGCGTCGAGCTTCTACCCGACCGCGGGCGTAGCGTCCATTTTCACAAACGACGTGTCGATCCAATGTGTTTCACGTGAAACGTAGGCAATCATCGACCGCCAAGGAAGCTCTCAGCCATCGGCCTAGTCGTTCGCTTGCGCGCCTCTTACCCGCTATGTGCGCCGCTACTTGCCGATACAAAAATCCCGGAAGATCACGTCGAGAACATCCTCCACGTCGACTCGCCCGAGAAGCTTGCCCAACGCCCTGGTCGCCAGGCGAAGCTGCTCCGCCATGATTTCCTCTCGGCCGTCTTGCGCGGCGCGTTGCGCGCCCTGCAACGCGAGCACGGTCTCTTTAAGATGCGCGCGCTGACGCTCACGCGTCACCAACGCGGGCTCGGGCGTGAAGAAGCGCTCGGCAAAGCCCGCCACCGCGTTAACCAATTCGTCGACACCGGCGCCTGTCTTACTGGAAACAAAGTTAACAACTTCTTTCGTATCGAATCTCGATTCAATTCTTCGCTGCGTCTCCTCTGCCACCAGATCCATTTTGTTAACCACCAGCCAAGCGGCGGATTCGGATGCAACGTTGATCGCGGGAAGCCGCAGCGTCTGGCACTCGCTCGCGGCTGCATCGACGACCCAAAGCACCAGGTTCGCGCCGGCGGCTTGCTCGCTCGCACGCCGCACGCCCTCGCGTTCGACCGGATCGTTCGTTTCGCGAATGCCGGCGGTGTCGAGCACCGTCACTGGATAGCCGCCGAGATCGAGATGAAGTTCGAGGACGTCGCGCGTTGTGCCGGGAAACGGCGAGACGATCGCAGCCTCGCGCCGCGCCAGCCGATTGAATAGCGTCGACTTGCCCGCGTTCGGTGGACCTGCGATGGCGACGCGCAGCCCTTCGCGCAGACGCTCGCCCTGCCCGGTGCCCGCCTTGCTGATCTCCTCGGCCAACGGCCGGATGAGTGCGAGCGAACGTGCCATCATGTCCTTCGGCACATCATCCTCATCGGAGAAATCGATGCCGGCTTCGACCAGAGCCAGCGCCTCGATCAGCCGCTGCCGCCACGTCTCAGCGCGGTCGCCGAGCAAACCCTTGAGGTGCTGGTAGGCCTGCCGGCGCTGAGCCTCGGTTTCGGCCGCGACCAGGTCGGCGAGCCCTTCGACCGCGGTCAAATCCATGCGGCCGTTTTCGAACGCGCGACGCGTGAACTCCCCTGCTTCCGCATGGCGCAAACCCGCGACCTTGGCCAGCGCCGCAAGCACCGCCGCGATCACCGCGCGGCCGCCGTGCACTTGCAGCTCGGCCATGTCTTCGCCGGTCTCGCTGTTCGGCGCGGGAAACCACAACGCCAGCGCTTCGTCGATGATGGCCCCGATTTTCGGATCGCGCACGCGCGCAAGCGAGGCGTGCCGCGGCTGCGGCACGCGGCCGATGAGCTGTTCGAGCGCGACGCGCGCGCGCGGACCCGAAATGCGAACGACCGCGATCGCCGCCGGCGGCCGGCCGGAGGAGAGGGCGAAGATGGTGTCGCGCTCGGTCGTCATTCTTCGTCTTCGGATCGTCCCGTGGGTTGCGGGTGTAGACGCGGCCAACTAGGTTACATGCAGCCGCCGCACGCCATCCATCGATGATTTGAGTTGGTTCATGCGCTGAACCAACCAGCTGCCGGGCATTGGCATCAGATGTCGACCGACACCGCTACCTCCCACGAAAACCGTCTCGCCCGCGAGACCAGCCCATATCTGCTGCAGCACAAGCACAACCCCGTCGACTGGTGGCCGTGGGGAACCGAAGCGCTTGCCGAGGCAAAGCGTGCCAACAAGCCGATTCTGCTCTCAGTCGGCTATGCCGCCTGCCATTGGTGTCACGTCATGGCGCACGAGAGCTTCGAGGACGCGGCAACTGCGCAGGTGATGAACGATCTCTTCGTCAACATCAAAGTGGACCGCGAAGAACGCCCCGACATCGATCAGATCTACATGTCGGCACTGCATCATCTCGGCGAACACGGCGGTTGGCCGCTCACGATGTTTCTCACCCCCGACGGCGAGCCATTCTGGGGCGGCACCTATTTTCCCAAGACTTCGCGCTATGGAAAACCCGCCTTCGTCGATCTCTTGCGCGAGGTCGAGCGCGTCTTTCGCCAGGACCCGCAAAGCGTGGAGCAAAACCGCAGCGCGCTGATGGCGCGCCTCGCGCAGAGCGCGCGGCCCAAAGGGCGCGTCGTGATCGCCGCGCCCGAGCTCGACCGCGCGGCCAGCCAGATCGCCGGCATGATCGATCCCGTCAATGGCGGCATGCGCGGCGCGCCGAAATTTCCGCAGCCGACGATGCTCGAGTTCCTGTGGCGCGCCGGACAGCGCATGAACGACAAGCGCTATTTCGGTGCGGTCGAGCTCACGCTTAACCGCATCGGCGAGGGCGGCATCTACGACCATCTCGGCGGAGGTTTTTCGCGCTATTCGGTCGACGAGCGCTGGTTGGTGCCGCATTTCGAAAAGATGCTTTACGACAACGCGCTCCTGCTCGAACTGCTTGCGCTCGCATATCAGCGCTCGGCCAATGAACTATTCCGGCAGCGCGCGCGTGAGACCGTCGGTTGGCTGGCGCGCGAAATGACAACACCTGAGGGTGCGTTCTGCGCCTCGCTCGATGCCGACTCAGAAGGCGAGGAGGGAAAATTCTACGTCTGGTCGCTGGCCGAAATCACAGCGGTCCTGGGCGAGGACGATGCCGCCTTCTTTGCTGCGCACTATGACGTGACCCCCGGCGGCAATTTCGAAGGACACAATATTCTCAATCGCCTCAAGTACTTACCGCGCAGCATGGACGACGAGAAAAAGCTTACGCGGATGCGCGAGGAGTTGCTGGCGACGCGCGCCAAGCGGGTGCGGCCCGGCCTCGATGACAAGGTGCTCGCAGACTGGAACGGCCTGATGATTGCGGCGCTCGTCAATGCGGGCCTGGTGTTCGAGGAACCGCATTGGCTCGAAATGGCCGCACGCGCGTTCCTGTTTGTCGACGCCAAGATGGCGCATGGTGACCGGCTCGGTCATTCCTGGCGCGCGGGCAAGCTCCTCGTTCCCGGCCTCGCCTCCGATCATGCCGCCATGATCCGAGCCGCGCTGGCGCTTCATGAGGCGACCGGCGAGCACGCCCATCTCGAGCGCGCGCTCGCGTGGCAGGTAACGCTCGATCGCCACTACGCCAATCCCGACAACGGCGGCTATTTCCTCACCGCCGATGACGCCGCCGGCCTGGTGGTGCGGCCCAACGCCACCACCGATGATGCGACTCCGAACCCCAACGCCGTGGCGGCGCAGAACCTGATTCGCCTCGCGGTCTTTACCGGTCAGCACGCTTGGCGCGACAAGGCCGACCGGCTGTTCGAAGGGATTGCCGCGAGCGCGGGCGAGAATCTCTTTGCGCATCTCGCATTGCTCAATGCCCTTGATCTGCGCCTGCGCGCGGCCGAGATCGTCGTGGCAGGAGAGGGGGCACGCGCCAACGACCTCCTGGCCGCCGCGCGCAAACTTCCGTTCCTCGATCGCATCGTGTTGCGCGCATCCCCTGCACTGCCCGCTTCGCACCCCGCGCAAGAGAAAATCAAGGCAACGGCGCAGAGCGCAGCCTTCGTCTGCGTCGGCGAAACCTGCTCGCTGCCGGTAAGTGAACCCGATGCTATTGCCGCAGCCGTGACCGCGACGCGCCACTGATCACGCGTTCATCGATTCGAAGAAGTCGCCATTGTTCTTGGTATTGCGCAACTTATCGAGCAGAAAGTCGATCGCGTCCATCGTGCCCATCGGGTTCAAGATGCGGCGCAGGATGTACATTTTCTTGAGCTGATCGGGTGGCACCAGCAACTCTTCCTTGCGCGTGCCGGAGCGCGTGATGTCCATCGCCGGGAAGGTGCGTTTGTCCGCCACCTTGCGATCGAGGATGATTTCGGAATTGCCGGTGCCCTTGAACTCCTCGAAGATCACCTCGTCCATGCGGCTGCCGGTGTCGATCAGCGCGGTGGCGATGATGGTGAGCGAGCCGCCCTCCTCGATGTTGCGTGCCGCACCGAAGAAGCGCTTCGGCCGCTGCAGCGCGTTGGCGTCGACGCCGCCGGTGAGCACCTTGCCCGACGACGGCACCACGGTGTTGTAGGCGCGTCCGAGCCGCGTGATCGAATCCAGCAAGATGACCACGTCGCGGCTGTGCTCGACCAGACGCTTGGCTTTCTCGATCACCATCTCGGCAACTTGGACGTGACGCGACGCGGGCTCGTCGAAGGTCGAGGACACGACCTCGCCCTTGACCGAGCGTTGCATGTCGGTCACCT
>VAZL01000369.1 GCA_005883445.1 Alphaproteobacteria bacterium
CGAAGTCGCCGTGGTCGTCCCGTTGGCGGTGGTATTTCTGCGACCACCGCCCAAGCTGCCGCCCTTCGGCGCGCTCGGCCCCATGTCAGCGACCAATACCGTGATGGGGTGGCCACCCAATCTCGTGTTCGCGCTGCTGGGCGCCGCCGGCATCTTCTGCTGCATCCCGATGGCCATGCCGCAGGCGCATCTGCCGGCGTTTTGCAGCGATCTCGGCATCCTGGCCTCGCACGGCGCGGCGATGCTGTCGGTGCTCTTGGGCACGGCCTTCCTCAGCCGTCAATTCTGGGGCTGGGTCGCCGATCGCGTGGGCGGGCTCGAGACGGTGCTGACGGGCTCGGCGTGTCAGATGGTTGCGATGACGGCGTTCATGTTCACGCAGGATGAAGTGGGCCTATTCACCGTCTCCGCCGCCTTCGGCTTGGGCTTTGCCGGCATCATACCCGCCTATGTTCTGGCGATCCGAGAGCTTTACCCGGCCTCGCAGGCTTATTGGCGCATTCCGACGTTTCTCTTGTGCAGCGGCGGCGGCATGGCGCTCGGGGGATGGTTGGCGGGCGTGCTTTACGATCACTTCGGCACCTATGCGCCGGCCTTCGCCGCCGGCGTGGGCGCCAACGCCATCAATCTCGCGATCGTCGGCACGCTCGTCTTTCGTCACAGGTGGCGGTCGCCACGGCTTGCTTGACCGCCCGGCGGCGCCGCTTCAATGTGCGTCAGACTTTGGGATAAGTCGCCGAGCGCCGAGCGGGAGCAACCGCCATGACCTTTCGCATCGCCGTGGTGCAGCCGATTTGCCATCGGCCGGGCACCGACGTGGCCAATGTCGCCGACGCGGCGCGCGCCATCGCGCGCGCGGCCGACGAAGGCGCCCAGTTCGTCTGCTTCCCCGAGACCTATCCGGGACCCTGGCGCATGCCGGCGACGTTCGATCCGACCGCGGCGATGGTCGAGGCGGCGGCGAAGCACAAGACCCACGTGGTGTTCGGGACCATCGCGCCGATCGATGCGGCGGCCGCCACGGCCTACAATCTCATCTGCATGGCCTATCCCGACGGCCGCGCGCCCGCGCGCTACCGCCGCACGCATCCCAACGGCCCCTGGATCTATACCGGCGGGCCGGCGTGGGAATTCCAGTGGGTGCCGGGGGATGAATTCCCCGTCTTCGACACCGCGCACGGCAAGGTCGGACTCGCGATGTGCAGCGAGGTCTACATGCCGGAGGTCGCCCGCGCGCTTGCCTTGCGCGGCGCCGAATTGATCTTCATGCCGGCGGGCAAGGACAAGCACAAGCTCTGGGCGACCTGGCGCGCGCTCATTTGGGCGCGTGCGATCGAGAATCTCGCCATCGTCGTGACGACGCAGAACCTGTTCGATCATTCCGAGCGCGGGCTCGCCATGGTCGCGAGTCCGGAGGAGATTTTGTTCGAGAGCACCATCGCCGGCACCACGGTGGTCGACGTGAGCCTCGAGCGCGTGCGATACCTGCGCGCAACCCGCGACGAAGTGGGCTCGTCCGCGGTATGCGCGGCCAAGCAGGGCCTGCTCGGCCCGCAATGGCAGCGGCCCGAGCTCTACGACCGGATTTATCCGCGTCCGCTGCGCGAAGCGGCGGAATAGGGCCATCGACGCCGCAAGCGTTTATGTTCGTGGGCTTGGCCGGGGCTCTCGCCCGCGGACTTTCTGCAGGACATCGCGGCAATCAGGACATCGTCGCAGTTCATGGCGCTGACGTTGACTCCGGGGAGTTTGATCGTCGCCTCGGCCTATCCCGACCCGCCCTTCGACCTCATCGACAACGGCTCGGCGAGCGGTTTCGACATCGAACTGATGCGGGCGATTTGTGCGCAGCTCGGCCTCGCCCTGCAGCCGGTGCGCTACTCGGGCGCCGACTTCAACGGAATCTTCGAGGGTCTCGCGAAGCGTAGCTACGACGCGGTCATTTCGGGAACGACGATTACGCCGGACCGCTCCGCCATCGCGCTGTTTTCGCAGCCTTATCTCGAATTCAACCAGGGAGTCGCGGTCAATCGGCGCTCGACCCCGAACGTCGCGGCGCTCGCCGATCTGCGCGGCCTGACAGCCGGCATCCAATCGGGAAACACCTCCGACATCGTCGCCAAGCGGCTCTTGGCGGAAGGCGTGATTGCCGAGATCAAGTACTATCCCTACCACGGCATCGCGACCGCCCTCGACGACCTCGAGGCCGGGCGCATCGGTCTTGTGATCAAGCTTCATCCGGTGATCTCGTGGCTGGTGAAGGATCGTCCGGCATTGTCGGTCGCGATCGAGGTGCCGACCCATGAGAAACTCGGAATCGCGTTCGCCAAGCAAAACGAAGCGCTGTGCGAGGCGATCAACCGCGCGCTCGCGGCGTTGCGCGAGAATGGCGAATTTGCGCGCCTGCAAGCCCGCTGGTTTCCGCGTCCTGGCGGCTGACGAGCGATCAACCCTGGCGCCGCGGCGATGTCGTGCTCAAGCCGTAAAAAATAATAGGGCCGCCCAACAGGGACGGCCCTACGCTCACGCCGTGACAGGCCACAATCTAATTCTTCGTGACGTTAGCCCTCCTATAGCTGACGCCCCGCCATCGCGCGTTCGCGTGTCCGCGGCGCTGTTCGCGCCACCAGCAACACGCATCACGCGCCAATGCAAACGGAACAACGCCAACCGGGGCGAGTACGCCAACGGCAAGAATCACCCAAAGCCAGTCGTAGTCCATCGCCATCTCCCCGTATCGACGAACACCATCGGTCCCTCAGGCGGCCAGCCGGAGCAGACTTCATACGCAAGGCCCGCCGGATCAGGCGCAGGATCAGAAGAGTCGGGAAACGGACACAAACCCCCGCCAGCCAGGCGTGACGCTCAAGAATGCGGGAACTTGCAAAAGGTTCCTCGCCGCCGCGGGGCAGTTCGAAAGGATAAGCTATTGGAATCACCAAATTTTTTGTGTGGATCGGCCATGTTTCATCTCGCCGCAGGGCAGCCATGCTTTATGGGATGGCAAAATCGTGAGACGGGCAGGCTGGGGATCGAGCCGGAGGAGACATGAGGATGCATCGTTTTGCCTTGGCCGCGGTGTTCTGCGCGGCAGTGCTGGCGCCGTCAGCGCTCGGGGCGCAGACTTATCCCAGCAAGCCGCTCCACTTGATCCTGCCTTACGTTCCGGGCGGCATCATCGACACCGCGGGCCGCAATCTCGCGCTGCGGCTGAGCGAGGCGTATCGGTGGTGCCGGAGAATCCTCCGGGCGCCGCTGCCGGTAAAGACGCTCGCGGAGTTCATTGCCTATGCCAAGGCCAATCCCGGCAAGCTCAACTTCGCATCCGCCGGCGTCGGCACCGCGCCGCATCTCGCCGGCGAAATGATCAAGCTCGCCGCCGGCATCGAGATGACGCACGTGCCTTATCGCGGTATCGGCGCGGCGTATCCCGACGTCATGAGCGGGAAGGTGCAGCTTGCGTTC
>VAZL01000370.1:0-2944 GCA_005883445.1 Alphaproteobacteria bacterium
CTTGCAGTAGACCTCATAAGCGAGGATGGTTGCGGTGATGAGATCCCGACCGCTTCGCTGGCTTAGCTCACCCGCGGTCAGCAACGCCGCAATCGTATCGCTGGGATGGCCGGCGCCATTCATCTGGCTCACGTATGCATCATTGAAATCCAGATAGCGGATCATCACGCCATTGGCGAAGACCGCCAGTTCCGGGCTCGTCTTGATGCCGCTGAGCAAGATTGTCCCAGGCTGCTTTGAATTCACGTCGCTCGCGAGCTTCATCGCAATCTTGCTCGGTCCCGCCGAGTAACCACCGAACGCGCAGCCGAGGGTATCGAGGATGGTACGCTTGGCAATCCGTATGACATCCTCTGTGAGGTCCTCATATCGGAGGCTGGTCGCAAAGCGGGCAAGTTTCTCTCCCAGGGAAACCTCCTTACCATCGCCAACAAGGGAACGCTGAGTTTCCTGCGCTATCGTCATAGAGACCGGTACACCTATCCCCAATCCAGCCGCACCCGCCTGCGTAAGGAAGCGCCGGCGTGAAGTGCGCAGCACGTCATTGATCATCCTGTGTGCGAGCGTGGATATTCCCTCGCCAGACATGCACGACCTTCCCGGTGTGGTGCCCGCGCAATCGTACATTTCTCGATATGAGCCAGCAAGCGACGGAGCGCGCTCGAAGGCCGCTCATGGCACGAAGCGGACATACCGAGACGGTCTGCTACTTGTCCGCTTTCGGACAACAGCGGACAAACATGCTCGCGTGGCTTCGGCCGCATCGGTCGTGAATGACCCATCCCGTCATTTGACGATCAATTTTGTTGTGCTGCACAACGCGGCACCCTCATAACGATGTGATAGGGTCTTGATCCTCGGACTGAGGGAAGCCCATGAGGCGACGCGAGTTCATCACTCTGCTCGGCACCGTGGCTACAGGCCGGCCGCTCCGGGCGCGTGACCAAATGCTAAAGCCGTTTGTGAGTCGTGGCCCGATGTGAGTCAAAAGCCTTCGCGACTTCACCCTCCCGGTTGTGGTGTCCTTGGCCCTAGTCGTGCTTACCTCATGGGTCCTAGCCGAGGTTCATTCCCATTTGACAGCCCTAGACGTTTGGCACGATCCGGAGGATTTGGCGCTCGCCTATCTATTGCCGACGATATTCATTGCAATATTTTTTGGCAGCACTATCGCGGTCATGACGTCACTCGCAAGCGGGCTCGCTGCTGCCTACTTTGTCTACCCGCCGCAATTTAGCTTTCTGATTGATGACCCTCAGCATATAGCCGAGCTCGGCTTCATCGTTGTGCTGGGGGTAACAGCAAGCAAGGCGGTTGCCGTCATAACAGACGACGACCCACTAGTGAGGCGATTTCGGGCGCGACTGACACAAGCCAAGCCACTACGGTAGCCCTGCAAGATCGGGGGCAGCGATCCCGCTGGTCAGTGATCTCGATGGATAGCCCCTCGATGTGACTGGGGCCGCGTCATTTCGCCTTCAGATGTGTGACATTTCGCCTTGAGATGTTCGGTGTCCTTCCCGAAAATCAAGTCCGCGGGTAGCGATGATGCATCTGCACAGAAGTGGTGCCATAATAAAGGCTCCCGGTCCTTGGGCATCTTGCCTGGCGGTGCATCTTTCCCCAATGCCAAAGTGCGCGCGCGTCTGGAGCCGCGACGGATTGCGAGGTTACAATGAGGAGTAACCCACAGCGCGATCCGCAATCATCTAACTTTTTGAGCTGCGCCGAGGAGAGCAACGCGATGCGCAAGATTCTCATCATGGGTCTGCCGGGAGCGGGTAAAACCACGCTCGCAACCGCGCTCGCGCCGCTCCTCAATGCAGTTGTGTTCAACGCCGACGCTGTGCGCGCAAATCTCTCGCGCGATCTCGGCTTCACCCACGCGGATCGCATCGAGCACGCACGCCGCATGGGATGGATGTGTGACCGGGTGGTCGAAGCGGGCGGTACCGTGGTCGCCGATTTCATCTGCCCGACCGAGCAGACGCGTGCCGCATTCGGCGAAGCCTTCACGATTTGGGTCGACCGTATCATCGCGGGTCCCTTCGAAGATACCAACCGGATGTTTGTTGCGCCCGAACGCTTCGATATTCGCGTTCGCGCCGAAGGCACGCCACAATACTGGGCCGAGCAGGCGCTGGCTCGGCTCCGTCCGGCGTTCGACCCACAGAAGCCGACGGCTTTGTTCCTCGGGCGCTATCAACCGCGCCAATAAAGCCTGAACCCCGCCCGATGCCAGCGCGGATCGTGGCCGGTTCAACAACCCAGGCCAGCCCGAGCGGGCTCGGCCACAGCCGGTCATCCACACTAACAGCGCGCGATCGCTGCACCGCAGCGCAGTCAGAGACACTGCGGTCATCGCGTCGATGCGATGTTGAGTTGATGACGGAGGAAGAGGTTCTCGGCCTCAAGCGGCGCCGCTACTTGAGTAGATTGGCCGACATACGTTGCAAGCAAGCGGACGATCGCAAGCATCGTATCGGATGATGTACCGAAAGTTAGATTCTGCAGTAATGGTGATGAAGTCCGCCGAGAACGGGCGCGGATACGATGCAGCCCGCGTGCTGGATGGCGCGATGGATTGGAGCCCGAATGACCGGGTTTGGCACGAAGCAGACTTCCAAAACGGCGGTGTGCGTGGTGTAGGGTCCAGCGGCCGCCAGTCAGAATCTGAGGAAACGGCCGCTCGGTTTCGGAAGCCTCTCTCCCGCCAGCCCACCCCGCGTGGCTTAAATGAGGAACGCCGATGAACACGCGCCCCGACAGTGCCGCAAGCGACAAGGGGCCATTGCTGCTGTTGTCGTCGCGTTTCTCCGACTGGCTCGCGTCAGTTGACGCATGTCTCTCGCTCACGACCTACCAGGCCGGCCGGCTGTTTTTCATCGGCCGCAAGGCCGACGGTGGCGTGCGCGCGCATGAGCGCCTCATCGAGCAATGCCAG
>VAZL01000370.1:2951-5033 GCA_005883445.1 Alphaproteobacteria bacterium
GCAACGGCGAGGTTACGCCGACAGGCGCGGACCGCAAGTTCGTACCCGTCGAAGGCCGCGTCATTGGCGGCATCGACACGCACGACATCGGGGTCGGAGACGTCGACGGCGCGCGGCGACCGATCTTCGTCAATACGCTGTATTGTTGCCTGGCGACCATCAGCGAAACCGCAAGTTTTCGGCCGCTGTGGCGGCCAAGCTTCCTTTCCGCTCTGGTGCCGGAGGATCGGTGCCATCTGAACGGACTGGCGATGGACGGCGCCCGTCCGGCCTTCGTGAGCGCGGTGAGCCGCTCGGATGTCGCCGACGGCTGGCGCGACCGGCGGCACGACGGCGGCATCGTGATCGACGTGGCCAGCAGCGAGATCGTCGCCAGCGGCTTTTCGATGCCGCATTCGCCGCGACTCTACGACGGCAAGCTTTGGTTGCTGAATTCCGGGGCCGGCGAGTTCGGCGTGGTCGATCCGGTGGATGGCACGTTCACACCGGTGTGCTTTTGTCCCGGTTATGCACGGGGTCTCGCCTTCATCGGCCGTTACGCCGTCATCGGATTGTCGCGGCCGCGCCGCAGCCAGGCGTTTGCCGGGCTGGCGCTCGACGACCGTCTGTCGGAAAAAGATGCTGTCGCACGTTGTGGCATGCTGATCGTCGACATCGACAGCGGGAACGCGGTGGAATGGGTGCGCTTCGAGCACACAATCGATGAACTCTACGACGTCGCGGCATTGCCGCGCGTGCGGGCGGCCGAGGCAATCGGATTCAAATCCGACGATATCCAGCGCGAGATCACGGTTGAGTAGACGACGGATCTGCTCGGCAGGAACTTTCCCGCACCGGTATCCTAGTGTGAATTGCCCATGTCGCAGCAATTTGCATAATCCGGAATTGGGTGTGGAGGCTTCGCTCCGGCGGGACCGGAGTGCAAATGGTTTGTTGTGCAACCCTGTCTCCGTCGCCACGGCCGACCTCAACGGTGACGGCCACCTCGATCTTCTCACCACCAACTATATCAGCGACAACGTCTCCGTTCTGTTCGGCAACGGCCATGGCGTTTTCACCCCCCAGACGCCCGTCCCGGTCACGAATGGGCCGCGCGAAGTCAAAGTCGGCGACCTCGACGGAGACGGCGACATCGATTTCCTAGCCACCAACTATTCCGGCAACAACGTCACGATAGCGCGCAACAACGGCAATGGCACCTTCGCCACCACGTCCGTCGCGGTCGGGACGGTGCCGAGAGGCCTCGCGGTGGGCGACCTCGACGGTGACGGCGATCTCGACTTCGTGAGCGCCAACTACATATCGAACAACGTCTCGGTGATGCTCAACAACGGCAGTGCCGCCTTTTCGAACACGACCGGATCGCCCATTCCGGTCGGGACACGTCCGGTGGCCGTCGCGGTGGCGGATTTCAACGGCGACCATAAACTCGACATTGCGGTCACCAGCAACAACACCAACACCGTCTCGATCCTGCTCAACAACGGCAACGGCACCTTCACGAACGGCGGGACTCCGGCCACCGGAGCCGGCCCGCGCGGCATCGCGGCGGGTGATTTGGATGGCGACGGCGATACCGACCTCGTGGTCGACAACTTCGGCGCCGCCAGCCTGTCGATCCTGCTCAACAACGGCGCGGGCGTATTCACCGCCTCGCCCGGCGGGCCCCTGACGACCGCGAACAATCCCTACGCCGTGACGGTGGGCGATCTCGACGGCGATGGCGACCTCGATATCGCGACCACCAACTCCGGTAGCAGTTCCGTCAGTGTATTTCGCAACAACGGCTCGGGTGGGTTCACACCTGCGGACGGCTCACCCTTCGCGGTCGGAGTCTCGCCGGGCGGCATCGTGATCGGCGACTTCGACGAAGACCGCGTCGTCGATCTTTCGACCGCCAACTTCGGCTCCAACACCACCAGCATCCTGATCAACACCACGATCCTCCCGCCCCCGCCGCCGCCCGCGGGCACGAGCGCCGTCATGATCCTGCGCGGCTCGAACGCGTCCGCCGCCGTGATGGGCCGGTACGAGATCTACGACATCGGCAACAACGCGATCCTGGCGGGCTACCCGCTGGCT
>VAZL01000371.1 GCA_005883445.1 Alphaproteobacteria bacterium
TGTGGTGTGAACGCCAGTCGCGAGGTGGCGCCGTTCAACATAATGAGTGTCGGGTACCGAGTTGCCATCAGCTTGCTCAGAGCAATGTGCCGGTAGGCGAGTGCGATGTCCGGAATAAGCGCCAGATTCAGCTCCGATATCAATTCCTGGGTCATATCGTCCTCAATGTGCGGCGCCTCAGACGATGCCTTCCGCTCTCAAGTTACGTCGACCTTGTCGGGCCAGACGAGTAGCACCGGACAAGATGCATGGTCGATCACGAACCGCGCGGTAGGACCCAGGCTGCGTGGCCCCTCGCGCCTAGGGTCGCAGTCTCGTGCAAGTACGAGCAGGTCCATCTTCTGCGCGGCCGCTACGACCTCCTGTTCAACGCGCCCGCGCCGCGCATCGAGCTTAGCGTTCCGGCCGAGCAGCGTCTGTGCGTCGGTGAGCAGCCCGCTCGCGACCTGCGCTGCGATCGACTGAAGCTCCTCGGCAGACTGGACGTGCCGCCGGCCGAGCAGTGCGTGCCGGCCGTCGCGGGCCACGGCCTGTGCTTCAGCCGGCACGACATGGAGCAACGTGATGTCGGCATCGCCGGGGGCGAACTCCTTGGCTGCGGCCACGGCCGCCTTCCACGTGCCCTCGACGACCCAGACGAGAACGCGCATCTCACGCTCCCAACTGTGTCACCGCCCAGAGCAGCACCGTCGCCACGAGCAGAGCGGGCGGCACGGTCAGCGCTCCCAGCCGAAGAAATTCGCCAAGGTTCACCTCAGTGTCCTCCGCACGCAGCATGCGCCGCCATAGGAGCGTGGCTAGCGAGCCGACGTAGGTCAGGTTCGGCCCGATGTTGACGCCCACAAGCGCCGCGAGGACCGCTTCGTGGCCCGTCGAGGCAAGCGCGGGCGCGAGAATCAGAATGGCGGGGAGGTTGTTAACCAAGTTGGCGAGCACGGCGCTCACCGCCGCGATACCGAGCAGGTCGATGAACGAATTGCCTTGCGGGAGAATGGTGCGTACCGCCGCCGTAAGGCCGTTGTCGCTCGCCGCTGAGACAATGACGCCGAGCCCGAGGACGAAAATCAGAAAACCAGGCTGGAGCGCCTGGAGAATCGCGCGCAGCGTTGTCGTGCGGCGCACTAGCGCCGGCACCGTGAGTGCCGCAGCGCCTGCCGCAGCAATCCAGAGCAGGTCGATCCCTATAACCGAGCTCAGGAGGAATCCGCCGAGGCTGATACCCAGCACAGTGAGTGCGAAGCGCGGCAGGTTTGCCTGATCGGACACCGCCACGCGTTCGCGCGGACGGCTGAGCTCGGCCCCGAAGAACCGCGTCAGGACGACCCACTCCACCGCGATCGCGCCCAAGGTCGGCAAAGCCATCAACAGCGCGAAATGGCTGAAAGTCAGGCCGCTCGCATGGAACGCGAGAAGGTTCGTAAGGTTCGAGATCGGCAGCAGCAACGAGGCCGAGTTCGCCAGATGGGCGCAAGCGTAGACATGGGGCGTGGGCGACATGCGCAGACGCGTCACGGTCGCGAATACGACTGGAGTAAGCAACACAATCGTCGAGTCCAGACTGATCGCCGCCGTGATGCTGGAGGCGACGATGAACACGAGCGCCAGCAGCCGCCGAGGGCTGTCTTGGGAGCGGCGCGCCATGAGCGTGCCGAGTGCATCGAACAGCCCCTCGCGCCGGCAACCGTCGCCGACCAAGAGGAGCGCGGCGAGGAACCCGATCGTCGTGGCCAGATCGCCGAGCGCTTGACGCGTGCGATCGATGCTGACGGCGCCGGCGGCTATGAGGACCACGGCTGCCACTACCGCAGTCACTGCTTCCGGAAGCCACGGCGGCCGCGCAACCGCGACGGCAAGCGTGACCCCAAGCCCGACCAACGCCAAGACCAGCGGCAGGTTGAGGGACACTCCTTATCTCTCCCGTTGGTCGGGGCTCACGGTTTGGGCTTCACCTCCTCGACATCTTCTCGAAGCTTGCACCAAATGTCGGCCAGCGAGTGCTTTTGCACCATCTTCTGCCACTCGTCTCGGGTTTGCGCTGGCCAGGCGAGCCAGTACTCGAGGACGTAGGCCGCCCATTCGCCCGGCAGCGATACGCCCACCATTCGGACGACGTCGACCAACGGGAACAGCCAG
>VAZL01000372.1:0-3605 GCA_005883445.1 Alphaproteobacteria bacterium
CCTCATCTTCCTCGCCTATATGTCGTCGACCTCGCTGCCACGCACGCTGCTGATGGCGTGTTTCGGGCTCCTGCTCGGCACTATCGGCATCGACAACATGACCGGCCACTTCCGCTACTCCTTCGACATCGCCGAGCTCGGCGACGGCATCGGCATCGTCCCGGTCGCAATCGGGCTGTTCGGGCTCGGCGAGATCCTGTCGACGCCGTCCGCCACCGTCGTCAGCAAAGTGATCGCACCCAAGCTGCGCCAGCTGTTGCCGAACCGCCGGGAATGGCGGCAATCGGCCATGCCGATCGCTCGCGGTTCGGTTCTCGGCTTTCTGATCGGGCTCACCCCGGGTTCCGCCCACATCATTTCGAGCTTCCTGTCCTATGCAATCGAGCGACGCGTCTCCAAGCACCCGGAAGAATTCGGCAAGGGTGCAGTCGCCGGCGTTGCCGGACCCGAATCGGCGAACAACGCGGCCTCGACCGGCGCCTTCGTGCCGATGCTGGCGCTCGGCCTTCCTACCGGTCCGATCACCGCCGTGCTGATCGCCGCGCTGATGATCCACGGCGTGCCGCCGGGGCCGACGTTGGTGAACGAGCATCCCAACATCTTTTGGGGTTTCGTCGCGTCGATGTACGTCGGCAATCTGATGTTGCTTGCGCTCAATTTGCCGCTGGTCGGCATCTTCGTGAACATACTGCGGATTCCCTACGCCTATCTCTATCCGCTGGTGATCATGTTTTGCATCATCGGCGTTTACGAGGTCAGCCATTCGATCGTCGATGTGTGGATCATGCTGATCATGGGAATTATCGGCTACGGCTTACGCAAGTTCGGCTTCGATCCGGCGCCGCTGGTGCTCGGCCTGGTGATCGCGCCAACCCTCGAGATGTCGCTGCGCCAATCGCTGATCATGTCGAACGGCAACTGGACGATCTTCCTGCAGCGCCCGATCTCGCTCACGCTACTCGTCGTATGCGGCGCGCTGCTGGCGCTCGCCGCGCTGTCGCTCATCCGCAGCCGCAAGGACTGGCGCAGTCGGCTGGCCGAGGCCGAAACCGGCGAAAACCAGTAGCGCGTTCGCGGCACAGCGATCCCGCGCGGGGAAAACCGCCAAAGATCACCTCGCGCAGGGAGGACTTGCTATCGGATCAATCCGCCTCTTCCGGCCGGCACGCGCAGCGTCGCGCACGCTCATGCCCACAGGCGCTCGTTCTCGAGCCCGCGGTAAAGGTCGGCGACATAGTCGCCGTAGCCGTTGAAGATGAGCGTCGGCCGGCGTTCATTGCGCCCGATCAGTTCTTCCGTGGCCTGGCTCCAGCGCGGATGCGGCACCTGCGGATTGACGTTGGCCCAGAAGCCGTACTCGGCGGACTGCAAAGCCTCCCAATAGCTCTTCGGTCGCTGATCGGTGAAGTTGAAGCGCACGATCGACTTGATCGACTTGAAACCGTATTTCCACGGCACCGCCAAACGCAACGGCGCGCCCTGCACTTTCGACACCGGCTTGCCGTAGGCACCGGTCACCAGAAAGGCGAGTTCGTTGGTCGCCTCGGCGATGGTCAAGCCTTCGACATAGGGCCAGGGATACCAGCTCTGTTTCTGGCCGGGCGCGATCGACGGATCGAGGAAGGTTTCCATCCGCACGTATTTCGCCGACGACAGCGGCTTGGCCAGTTCCACCAGCCTGGCGAAGGGAAAGCCGCTCCACGGAATGGCCATCGACCACGCCTCGACGCAACGGTGGCGATAGAGCCGCTCCTCCAACGCCATCTTGCGAATGAGATCGTCGATGCCGATCTCCTGCGCACTCTCCACCATGCCGTCGATCTTGATCGTCCACGGCCGCAGCTTGAGCGCCCGCGCCGCGCTGGTGACGCTCTTGCTCGACCCGAACTCGTAGAAATTGTTGTAGCTGGTGTTGATCTTCTCGTCGGTGACCGGCCGATCAAGTGTGTATTTTTCATTACGGCTGGCCGGATAGAGATCCTTGGTCGGGTCCGGCAGGTCGCTGACGCGCTGCGCGAGCGCGATCTTGGGCGAGATGGACAACGCCGCTGCGCCCGTCGCCACCAGCAAGGCGCGGCGGCTCAATACCAGATGTTCGGGCGTGGCGAGGCGTTCGGGAATTTCCCATCCGCGGCGGCGAATGACGTGCATGGTCGTCCTCCGGATCCGAGGCCGTTGTTGGATACGCCGACGGGCCATCACGGGCAAGTCACGGCTGTGGCAGCGCCGGGTGATTGGCCGGGTCAGATCAAGCCCCGTAAGGCCAGATGTGCGCCGAGCAGGAGCGAGCCGGCGAAGAAGCAGATCCGGAAAGTCTCCGAGCGCACGCGCGCGCGCACCCATTGGCCCAGCGCCATGCCGAGGAGTGCCGGCGCGAGCGCGGCGACCGAAGCGCCGGCGACCGAGATTTGCAAGGCGCCAGCGCCACTGTTGCGATCGTGAACGACAGGCCGAGCGCCTGCACCAGGCCTTCCGTCTTGAGCCCGATCGCCTGCAGGTAGGGCGCCGACGGGATCATGTAGACGCCGGTCGCGGCGGTCACGATGCCGGTGATCACTCCGATCAACGGCGACAGCCAGGGCTCGAGCCGCGCCGGCACCGAGAACTCCACCGAGGTCAGGCCGAGCACACCGTAGAGCGCGAGCACGGCCCCGAGCCCGATCGAGGCGCGCGCGCCGCCAGCGGCGGTGAGCAGGCCGCCGCCGGCCCAGACCCCGGCGCAGATGCCGAGCAGCATCGGCCACAGCCGACGCACGAGCGGGATGAGCTCGGGTCCCATCGCCTGCCAGACATTGGTGAGGAAGGAGGGCACGACCAGCAGCGCGGCGGCCTGCGCCGGCGTCATGACGAGGGCGAGCAGACCCATGGCCACGGTCGGCAGCCCGAGACCGATCACACCTTTCACGAAGCCAGCGAGCACGAAGATCGCCGCGATGACGGCAAGCACGAAGGATGTCATGCGCCGCATATAGCAGGCGCCGCACGGAACCGAACTTCGGATGTCGCGAATTGAAGCTTCAGAAAAAGCGGAGGACGGAGAACGGACGAGGGAACTCGCGTCCGCGACCCGTCCTCGGCGGTCCGCTTACGCCGCCGCCGCCTTTCGCGCCGCCACGATCTGCTCCGCGGTGCGGCCCATGAGTTCGGCCATGTGGTCGAACTTGAAGGTGAAGCTGCCGACGCCGGCGGTGGCCGAGCGCACCTCCACGATGAGATCGCCGATCTCCGTCTCCGGCATCTGCACGCGCACCACGTCCCAGCCGTCCCAACCCTCGCGGGTGTCGAAGCCGAGGATTTGGCCGCGCCGTCCCGACATGAGCGCGTTCATCTTGGCGGTCGCCTCCGACGGGCAGACGATCTCGACCTGGTAGATCGGCTCGAGCAACACCGGCTGGCACTGCGGCAGTCCCTCGTGGATCGCGAGCCGACCGGCGAGCTGAAACGCCATGTCGGAGGAATCGACCGTGTGATAGGAGCCGTCGATCAGCTTCGCCGCGACGTCGACCACCGGAAAGCCGAGGGGGCCGTGCTTGAGCGCGTCGATGACGCCCTCCTCCACCGAAGGAATATAATTGCGCGGCACCACGCCGCCCTTGATCTCCTCG
>VAZL01000372.1:3616-6723 GCA_005883445.1 Alphaproteobacteria bacterium
ATCCCCTTCTTGATGGTCTCGCGATAGCCGACCGTGGGTTTATGCGAGACCGTGGCGATGCCGAAGCGATCTGCCAGCCGCTCGGTGGCCACGCGCAACTGCATCTCGCCCTGGCCCCATATCACCACCTCGTGCGCCTCGGCGTTGTGGACGACGCTGATCGAGGGGTCTTCCTCGAGCAGTTTCCCGAGCGCCTGCCCCAGCTTGACGTCGTCCTTGCGCTCCTTGGCAGCGACGGCGATCGAGAGCACCGGCGCGTGGGGACTGACCTTGGCGAGCGCTGGATGCGGCTGCTGGCCGTCGCTCAAAGTATCGCCCGTTGTGGCATGATCGAGCTTGCCGAGCGCGACGGTGTCGCCGGCTTCGGCGGCGCCGCGCTTCTCGCTGTGCTGACCCATGAGCTTGAAAACAGCGGCGACGCGTCCCGACTCGCCCTCGGAGTTCAAGAGATTGATGCCGTCGGCGATTTTACCCGAAAGCACGCGGGCCACCGACATCTTGCCGCCATGCGCGGTGTTGATGGTCTTGAGCAGGTAAGCGACAGCGTGGCTGCTCTTCACGCCGAGCCGTTTTGCGGTGTCCGCGATGCCGGGGGACTCGTGGCGCAACGCCTTCATCAGGCGCAGCACGCCGTTGGTGCGCGTGGCCGAGCCGAACAGCACGGGGCAGACCAAACCCTCGCGCAATTCCTTGGAGAGATCGTCGAAGACCTTGTCGCGCGGCGGCTGAATGTCCTCGAGTAGTTGCTCCATCAGCTCGTCGTCATGGTCGGCCAGCGTCTCGAGCATGGAGAATCGGGCCGTCTTCTCGCGGTCGAGCGCATCGCCTTCGAGCGCAACCACCTCCGACGGCGCGTGCTCCTTGTAGACGAACGCGCGTTCGAGCGCGAGATCGACGAATCCGTTGACGATCTCGCCGGAAAAGGTCGGTATCTGTCGCAGCACCAACTTGCTGCGCGAGGCCGGCTGCAACACCCTGAGCACGTCGTGGATGGTGGAGTCGGCCTTGTCGATCTTGTTGAGGAACAGAAAGCGCGGGATTTTCTGCGCTTCCAGCTCGCGCAGAATGAGCTGCAGTTGCGGCACCTTCTTCTCGTCGAGCTCGCACACCACGACCGCGGCGTCGACTGCCGGCAGCGCCGCGCGCATGTCGTGGACGAATTCAACCGAGCCCGGACAATCGATGAAAGTATAAGTGTCGCCCATGAAATTCGTGCTGGCGACGGAGAGTTCGACGCTCATCTTGTGATGACGCGCTTCCTTGCTGGCGTCGCCGACGGTGTTCTCCCCGTCGATCGTGCCTTGGCGCTGGATGGCGCCGGTTCGGGCAAGGATTGCTTCGAGTAGCGTCGTCTTGCCGCTCTGAAACGGGCCCACCAGCGCGATGCACCGTGGACCCGTAGCTCTTGTGCCGTTCTGTGCCATATCCGCCTCCCAATCCACCGCGATGCGGTCTTCTGCGGGACCGTTGTGCCATCGTTTCAGGCCGGAGGGGGACTTGGCAAGAGGCGCCAGCGTTTGGCGCATGATGGCGGAACGCGGATGGACATGCGCGCATTGCATGCCAACAAAAACGGCCGCCTCGCGGGGCGGCCGTCCATGCATCGCGCGGAGCTTGCGCAACCGTCAGGGGCCGGGGCGCAGATGCAGTTCCGCCACGCCGAGGGCGACATTGAGCCCGACCGAGGTCGACACCGAGACCGGCTGCAGCGCGACCGTGTTGTTGGAACCGCCGATGAGGACGTTGGCACCGAGGCCGGCGGCGACCGTTACCTGACCGGTCGCGCCGAAATAATCGCCGGCGAGGAAAGCGGGACCAGGGGGCGCGAGGCTGTCCGTGAACACCGCCCAAACCATCACCGCGCCGCCGGTGGCGCCGACATCGAGCCCGAACTTGCTGATCGACCCGCTGTAGACCTGTTGCGGGCCGGGCGGCTCCGGCGCGAACGTGCACACGACCCCCTTCTGCGAGCCGAGGATGAAGCCGATGCCCGCCGAGATGTCGCAGGTCAGGACGCCGGCCCGCACTCGCTGGGCGGCGGCGGGATCGGCGGACGCAACGGCTAGTGCAAGCGCGGCAGCCCCGACGGCATGACGCAACATATGGACCCTCCTTTGTTGTTCGATCGCACAAGCCCAATCGGGGTTGCGCCTCACCAATCGATCTTACGCAAGATCGCGCGCGTCATGTCAAGTTGCCGCAGAAGCGCTGGATGCGCCGGCAAGCTTCCTCGACGTCCTCGGTCTTGGTGGCGTAGGAGATGCGGAATGCGGGACCGAAGCCGAACGGCGTACCCTGCACCACCGCCACTCCCTCGGCCTCCAACAGCTCGGTGACGAAGTCCTCGTCGGTGACGAGCTTGTGTCCGGTCGGCGCGGTTCTACCGATGGTGCCGGCGCAGGACGGATAGACGTAGAACGCGCCTTCGGGCTTGGGGCACTGGATGCCGCGCGCCTGATTGAGCATCGAGACGCAGAGGTCGCGGCGCTCCTTGAAGATCGCGTTGTGCTTGGCGATGAAGTCCTGCGGCCCGTCGAGCGCCTCGACCGCCGCCCATTGCGACACCGCCGTCGGGTTCGAGGTCGATTGCGACTGGATCATCGCCATCGCCTTGATCAGCGGCTCGGGCCCACCGGCATAGCCGATGCGCCAGCCTGTCATGCAATAGGTCTTGGAAACGCCGTTCACCGTCAACGTGCGCTCGTAGAGCCGGGGCTCGACCTGCGCCGGCGTGGTGAATTCGAACTCGTCGTAGACGAGGTGCTCGTACATGTCGTCGGTCATCACGTAGACCTGGGGATGCCTGACCAGCACGTCGGTGAGCTTCTTGAGCTCGGCGCGCGTATAGGCCGCGCCGGTCGGGTTCGACGGCGAGTTGAGCAGCACCCATTTGGTCTTCGGCGTGATCGCGCGCTCGAGCGCCTCGGGGCGCATCTTGAAGCCCGACTCGAGGGTAGTGGGCACGGCGACCGGCTCGCCGCCGGCGAGCATGACCATGTCGGGATAGCTCACCCAATAGGGCGCCGCGAGAATCACCTCGTCGCCTGGATCGAGCGTCGCCACGAACGCGTTGTAGAGCACCTGCTTGCCGCCGGTGCCGACGATGA
>VAZL01000373.1 GCA_005883445.1 Alphaproteobacteria bacterium
CGTGACGGCGCTGCTGCTGTGGCGCATGGCGTCGCTCAAGATGGTGGCCGGTGGCGCTGTGCTCGGCATCGTGCGGCGACGTCTCGTCACCGCCATTGGCTTCTGAACCGACTCTCAAGGAGAACAACAACCATGAAATGGATCACTCGTGAACGTGCCCGTGTCGATCGCATCGCGTGCCCGTGGCTGATCTCGCGCTTCATCGACCCCCAGCCGGAGTTCATCTTCGTGCCGGCGAAGGAGGTCGCATCGGAGGCGAAGAAGCGCGGCGCGATCCCGTACGACATCCCGAACGTCGACCTCGGTCATCACGGCCCCGAATGCTCGTTCGACGCGTTTGTCGATCGCTGCGAGCTCACGGACCCGGCGCTGCGCGCGCTGGCGGTGATCGTGCGCGGCGCCGACACCGATGATCGCGACCTCACCCCCGAGTCCTCCGGTCTCTACGCCGCCGCCACCGGGTTCCAGGCGACGAGCAAGGACGACTTCGACAACATGACGCGCCAGTTCCCGATGTACGACGCGTTCTACAACTATTGCCAGGAGCAGGTGGCGGCAGCGCCGAAGACGCCGCGCGTGCTGTTCGTCTGCCTGCACGGCGCCGCGAAGAGCGTCGTGGCCGCCGCGCACTTCCGCAAGCTGACGGCGCAGCGGGGTCTCGCGGTGGAGGCGGCAGCGGCCGGCACCGAGCCCGATGCGGAACTGGGGCCGCTCGCGGTGAAGGGGCTTGCGGCCGACGGGCTTGAGGCGGCGCCGAAGCGCCCGCGGCCGGTCACGCTGTACGACCTGCGTTCGGCGTCGCGCGTGGTGACGTTCGGCTGCACCGTCACGCCGGCGAGCGGCCAGCCGGTCGAAAGCTGGGAGGTGGCGAACATCAGCGATGGGTACGACGCCGCGCGGAAGCAGATCGTCGACAAGGTCGAGCGGCTCGTCGCCGGGATGGGGGGACGCTGACATGGGACTGAAGCATCTCGGGTATGTGGACCTGCCGCTGCATGTCGGGAGCGGCGGCTTCGACCACGCGGCCGTCTACCAGGCCACGGGCCGCGTGTACGTGGCGCACACGGCGAACGACGCCATCGACGTCATCGACATGCCGACGCGGAAACACGTCGGCACGATCGACGGATTGACGGCGGTAGCCGGCGCGCTGGTCGACGACGCCAGCGGGCTCGTGTTCACCTCGAATCGCGGCGAAGACAGCGTCGGCATCTTCTTCGTCAGCGACGAGCGGCGCGTCGACAAGGTGGGCGTCGGCCGGAAACCGAATGGACTCTCGTTCGATCCGGGCCGCAAGCGGCTGCTCTCGGCGCACGTCGGTGNNNTCGCGGATGTGCTGGTCGCCGGCCGCACGCGCTGGACCGTCTACGATCCACGCGCCGACGTCTTCCACGTCAACATCGCGGATCCGTCGCAGATCGCCGTGGTGAGCGCCGGCGATCCGATCGGGATCAAGCGGGTCGTCTCGATTCCGCAAGCGGGCGCGCACGGGCTCGACATCGACGTGGCGCGCAGGCGCCTCTACTGTGCCTGCGACGACGCCACGCTGGTCGAGGTCGACGCCGACACCGGCGCGATCGTCACCACGGACCGGATCGCGGGCACGCCCGACGTGGTGTGGTTCAACGCCGCGCTCGGGCATCTCTATATCGCGATCGGCGATCCCGGCGTGATCGAAGTCTTCGCGACCGCGCCGCTCCGCCGGCTCGAGACCGTCACGACGGAGTCCGGCGCCCACACGACCTCATTCGACGCGACGCGAAACCTGATCGCCGCGTTCCTGCCGGGGACGCACCGCGCCGCCGTCTACCACGACGCCTAATCTTCAGCGAAGGGACACGCGCTCGAATCGCTGATTCATGAGTCTCAAGGGATGAACACGAGACTAGAAGAGAGAACGACCATGCAACAGGAGATCGCCCCGATCGCAGTACGCCCGTCGATGCTCAACGGAATCTCGGAGCTCATTCTTTCGATCTCGAACGGAGGTTTACGATGAAGTATCGCATCGCCCCCCTTTTCTGCCGCCCTTGGACGTTGAATGGCATGTCGCCGAAGCTCATCGAAAGCCACTACGAGAACAACTACGGAGCTGCTCTCAATCGTTTAAACGCCCTCACGCACGAGCTGCAGACGCTCGATGTCGCGACAGTGCCCGCAGAGGTCATCAGTCGCCTCAGTCGGGAGCAAACGAGCCTGCTCAACTCGACGTTGCTTCATGAACTGTATTTCGCGAGCCTCGGCGGGGACGGGCGGGCACCGCTCGAAACCATTGCGAACGCCATCGCCCGCGATTTCGGATCGGTTCAGCGCTGGCGTCGCGAATTCATCGCGTTGGGCGAGGGCTTGGCCGGGGACTGTGGCTGGGTACTTCTGACGTATGTGCCTCGCGACGGTCGCCTGATAAATCAGAGCACCTCGGATCACGCGCAGAGCATTGCCGGTGGCATCCCGATCCTCGCCCTGGACATGTACGAGCACGCTTACCACATCGACTTCGGCGCGAACACGACCGCCTATGTTGCGGCCTTCATGCGCAATATCCACTGGCAGGCGGTCGAAGCGCGGTACACCGATGCCACGAGTGTGCCGGCGCCGCGAAGGCTCGAGCAGCCGGAGTTCGGCGACCTGCCATCCATCACGCCGGAAGAGGTTCAGGAGCTGCTGGACTCCGGTCAACGTGTCCAGATCATCGATACCCGGCCGCGTCACTACAGCACGAGGGCGCAGGACATCGTCGACGGCGCTGTCTGGCGGGATCCCGAGCGCATCGACGAGTGGATCGGCACCCTGTCGAAGGACGAGCCCGTTGTGACCTTCTGCGTGTACGGCTTCCACATTGGGTGCCAAAGCGCGACTGCGCTGCGAAAGGCCGGGTTCGACGCGCGATACATGGCGGGGGGGCACTACGCGTGGAAGGCGATCAAAGGCCGGGTAAAGCTCTTCGATGAAGGTGTCGACGAGTGAGGGGAGAATGACGATGCAACAGGAGATCGCCCCGATCGCCGTACGCCCGTCGACGCTCAACGGAATCTCGGAACTGATGGTGGTCAGTCACTACGAAAACGACTACGGGAACGCCGTGCGAACGCTGAACGCCGTCCGCCGCGAGCTTGCCGCGCTCGACGCGGATACGCCGCCGTACCGCCTGCGTGGTCTCAAGCGCGAAGAGCTCTCGCTGATGGGCTCGGTCGCGCTGCACGAGCTCTACTTCGGCAACCTCGGCGGCTACCGCCGCGCCGGACCCAACTCGGGCCTCGGTCGCCCCGACTGGCACGAAGTGCCGGACGCCTTCGCCTCGGAGATCGCGGCGGACTTCGGTAGCGCCAGTGCGTGGCGTCGCGAGTTCGTCGGAACGGCGCAGTCACTGGTGGGCGGCTCAGGATGGGTCCTCCTCACCTACTCGCGCCGGCAGAAGCGGTTCTGGAACCAGATCGCGGCCGATCACACGCAGGCGGCCGTCGACGCCGCGCCCGTGCTCGTTCTGGACATGTACGAGCACGCCTACCAGAGTGATTTTGGTGCGAACGCGACCGCGTACATCGACACGTTCATGCGCAACATCAACTGGGAAACGGTGCTGAAGCGGATCAAGGCCGCGCGGAACGATCAGCCGCCACCGAACGAAGACCCGTCGGTGACGACGGACATACCGTCGCTCTCGGTCGAGGAGCTCGCCGTGCAGATCGCCAACGGCAGCGGCGTGCAGATCGTCGACGCGCGGCAGCGGAACCACATGTCGCGCTTCGTGGATCTGATGGCGGGCGCGACGTGGCGCGATCCGGATTGCGTCGAGGAGTGGATCGCCGAGCTGACGCCGGACAAGCCGGTGGCCGTCTACTGCTCCTGGGGCTTCGACGTCGGGCGCAACGTGACGAAGACGCTCATCGAGCGCGGCTTCGACGCACGGTTCGTCCGCGGCGGCATCTCGGCATGGTACGCCTTGGGCGGCGCGCGCGCGCTGCGGCCCGCGGCGGGTAATATGTAGCGCCGCCGGAGAGTAAACGATGGAAGCCATCGAGCTTCTTCGCAGCCGACACTCCGCATCAAAGCTCGGCGCACCAGCCCCGTCCGCCGAGGCGGTTGAAGCCATGCTCGAGGCCGCCGCTCGCGCCCCGGATCACGGCCGGCTCCAGCCCTGGCGGTTGATC
>VAZL01000374.1 GCA_005883445.1 Alphaproteobacteria bacterium
GCCGCCGAGCTCGTGGGCACTGGTGGTGTGGGACCTCATCGCCAGCGGACAGTTTATTGCGCCGCTGACGGAAACGCTGTTGCGGCTGGCCGCGGGCTTCGCGATCGGCGTGGCGGCTGGAACCGGGCTCGGCCTGGTCATGGGATACTGGCGTCCATTCCACGATTTCATGGAGCCGCTGGTCGAGCTCATGCGGCCGATCCCGAAGGCCGCGCTCGTACCGGCGATGGTGCTGTTCCTCGGCATCGGTGACTCAATGAAGATCACGTCAATCGCGCTCGTCGTATTCTTTCCGATGCTCATCAATACGGTGCAGGGTGTGCGCGGAACCGACCCGGTCATGATCGACACCGCGCGGACCTTCGGCTACGGCAGTGCTGCGATACTGTGGAAGATCGTATTTCCTGCGGCACTGCCCTTCATATTCGCCGCCATGCGCGTGGCGCTCGGGCTCGGAATGGTGCTCGCCGTCCTGTCCGAGATGGTGGCAGGCAGTGGTGGCATGGGCTTCCTCATCCTCGACATGCAGCGCAGCTTTCGGGTGCGCCAGATGTACGCGTGGCTGGTGATCCTGGCGGTGGTGGGATTGGCGCTGACGGCCCTGCTCGGCGCCGTCGAGCGCCGCGTGCTCCACTGGGGACTGACTGAAAGACCGACTGGGGTGAAGCGAACTCGAGGAAAGGATTGAGCCATGATCACGCGACGAAAAGCCCTTGGCCAGTTCGGGACGTTCTCGCTCGGGACAGTTGTTGGAATGTCCGGACTTGCTTCACCGAGTGCTGCTCTTGCCCAAGACAAGGTGAAGCTTCGCATCGGGGTGGTGCCGGTCATCGACATGGCGCCGTTCTTCGCCGCGCTCAAGCTCGGCTATTTCGAGGCCGAAAACATCGAGGTGGACACGACGCCGGCGCCTGGCGGAGCCGCCATCCTCCCAGCGCTCGCGGCCGGTCAGTTCGAGGCCGCCTTCTCTAATACGGTGTCGATCCTGCTTGCGATCCAGGAAGGGATCGAGTTCCGATTCATCACGGGAGGGGCCTTGAATGGGCCGGAGCCGCCCGACGTGCTGGCGCTCTATGCCCGCAAGGATTCGAACATCAAGTCGGCAAGCGACCTCGTCGGCAAGCGGATCTCGACCAACACGCGCAACAACATCATCTGGCTTCGTATCCGAGCCTGGTTGGAGAAGAATGGGGTTGATCCGAACAAGGCCAACTTGGTGGAAGTTCCATTCCCCCAGGCCGCCGACGCTCTCCTCGGTGGGCAGGTCGACGCGGCATCGCTGTACGAACCGTTCATGACCTCGGCGATCGAAACCCATGGAGACCGCCTAGTGCGGCTCGGCTATCCATTCGGCGAGACGTCTAGGGCGAGCCTGATTTCCCAGTTCGCTGCCATGAAAGGATATATCGAGAAGAATCCGGGCGTGATCGAGCGGTTCGCCCGGGCACACGCGAAGGGCGTGGACTGGGTCAACAAAAATCGGGGCTCGAAGGAACTCGAAGACATCATCGCGAGCTTCACACGCATCCCGCCCGAACGGCAGCGCAAGATGGTGTTCTGTGCGTACGATGCGAACCTCGAATCGGCAAAAGTCCAAGAGATCGCCGATCTCATGAAGAGGCACGGGATCGGCGGTCGCGTCCCTCCGGCCGATCAAGTCATCCATTCCACCGCCCGACGCTAATTGCTCGCGTGCGAAAGGTATGGCCTGCGGATGGCAGTCGCTGACATAGCGCGCTGGCCGCGTGCGCAGGTCCATCACATCCGATGGGCCGCGCCGTCCACCGGACGCATCCTCGGAGTGGCGCTAATCGCGGCATTGCTCCTGGCGTGGGAACTGTCGGTTCGGCTGCAGTGGATCGTAAGCGATTCCTGGCCGTCGGTTTCGGCCGTGCTGCTCGCCGGAGTCGGTGGGATCATGAGCGGAGAGCTGCTGACCGTGCTTGGCTCGACGCTTGCCCGCGCAGGCGCAGGCTATGTCTGCGGCGTGCTGTCCGGTGCAATCCTGGGGCTTTTGTTCGCGACTAGTTCCTTGGTGCGCCGCCTCTTCAGTCCGCTGATGGAACTGCTCCGTCCGATCCCCGTTCCCGCTCTCGTTCCTCCGCTTGTTCTGCTGCTCGGCGTCCAAGATGCGATGAAGGTCACGGTCGTCGCATTGACCGTGGTGTTTCCTGTGCTGACCAACATGACCCAGGGCGTTCTCGCCGTAGACGCGACGGTGCTTGCCGTCGCACGCACGTTTCATGTCGGCAAGCTAGCAACGATCTGGAAGATCATCCTACCTGCCACGCTGCCCTATCTGCTTGCTGGAATGCGGGTCAGCCTTTCGCTGGCGCTGATCGTCACCGTCGTGGCCGAGATGATCGCCGGAAACCAGGGCATCGGCCATTATCTCGTGCTCATGCAATACGCGGTAAGGCCGCAGGAAATGTATGCGTCGATCCTGCTCCTGGCGTTCAGCGGCTACCTGCTTAATCGCATCTTCGTCAAAATCGAGAAGCGGCTGATCCATTGGTATTCATTAACCGACACGTCACAGGAAGTGACATGATCGAATCCGAGCAGTCCGGAATGGCGTCCACGATCGGCATGGTAGTCCTCCTTCGGGCCGACAGCGAATAGACATCCCCCTCGCATTGCTTTTCTTGAGCGGCTGTCAATCCGATTGCACTATTGTCGAACAGAGCGGTGCGCGATAGTGTT
>VAZL01000375.1 GCA_005883445.1 Alphaproteobacteria bacterium
CCTGAAGCCGATTGGGACGCCGCGATGGCCGTGAACGTCAAAGGCATTTGGAACTGCTGCAAGGCCGTCGTGCCGGCCCTTCGACAGGCCGGCGGCGGCAGCATCGTCAACATGGCCTCGCTCGCAGCCACCTACGGCATGCCCTATGGTCTGCACTATACGACGTCGAAGGCCGCCGTGATCGGGCTGACCCGCGGTCTTGCCCGCGAACTCGGCCGCGACAACATTCGTGTCAATGCCGTCGCACCGAGCGCGGTCTTGACCGAGGGAACGCGCGAATTCTTCGCGCAGAAGACGGACAAGGCGCTCGATGCCATCAGGGAGGGCCAGGCGATCGCGAGAAATCTGACGCCCTCCGATCTCCTCGGCGCCGTGCACTGGCTCATATCCGATTCAAGTCAGCTGGTCACGGGACAGACGATCGCCGTCGACGGCGGAACTGTCATGCATTGAGCGCTTTGGGCGCCCGCGCCTGCCCATCGCGAAACACGTTCGTTCAACGCTTGCCGCGGCGCGGTTCAAACCGCATCGGGTGAAAATCTCGGCGGGCGCTTTCCGCGCAACGCCGCCGCGCCTTCCGGTGCTTCGTGGCCAGTGAACCCGAGGAATTCCATACCGAGCGAAGCATCGAAGATCGGCCCGGCCGCTCGCAGCCAATTGTTGAGCGCGTACTTGGTCCAGCGTATCGCGTTCGGCGCGCCCTCGGCCAGGCGCACGGCCACGTCCATGGCGCGTGCTTGCAGGTCCTCGTCGGGCACCGCGAGCGAAACGAGGCCGATGCGTTCGGCCTCAAGACCGGTGACCGGCTCGCACAGCAGCAGATGGTATTTGGCCTTGGCCATGCCGCACAGCAGCGGCCAGATGATTGCCGCACGCCGCGGCAATGGAGATGTCGGCGAGGATGGCGAGCGCCAGCCCCGCGCCCACCGCCGCGCCGTTGATCGCTGCGACAACCGGTTTGCTGCAGTTGATCAGGTTGTAGACCATGTCGCGCGCTTCCTTCCACACACGCATGCGGGTGTCGACATCCGCGATCATCTTGTCCAGCAAGTCGAGGTCACCGCCCGCAGAAAAGGCCTTGCCGGCGCCGGTCAGCAGGACCGCACTCACGCTCGGATCGGCATCGATGACCCGCCAGATCTCGGTCAGTTCGGAGTGCATCCTGCCATCGATGGCGTTGAGCTTGTCCGGCCGGTTCATGACCACGCGAAGCACTCGCGGATGCGGCCGATCGATCAACAGCCGCGAAAAGCGCGCATAGTCTTCAGCCATCTGTCGTTCTCCAATCGTCGCGGATCACTTGGCAGCCGACGTCGGCGCCGGGGAACCTCACGCACGAACAAGTAGCGTTGGGCGTTGCCGGTCGAGGCGGGCTGGGGGACAACGCTGCAAGAACAATCGCTGGCATCTGACCTTGCAGCGGGCGCGCCCCGCAGCGCACAGCTATCTTGGCGCGCTTTGTTCCAGCGCCTCAACATGATTTATTCTGCAAGCGGGTGCGGCTGCGATGTCCCGCGGCCGACGGCGAGGGTCGATTGACGGCCTTCGGCCGATGCGAATACTCTCGGCCCCGCTTCAACCGGCACGGGTCATGTCCTTCATTTCGCGAGCGAATTTCTGCAAGGCGGTGGCCGTCTGCGTCGCGGTCTTGGCGGGGCTTCCGCTCGCCGGCGCGCGCGAGTTCCGCGTCGCCGATACCCAGTCGGAAGACTATCCCACCGTGCGAGCGCTCATGTTCATGGCCCGCCTCGTCGAGGAGCGGACCGGCGGACGCCACCACATTCGCGTGTTCCATTCGCGTCAGCTCGGCGAAGAGAAGGACACAATCGAACAGACGCGGGTCGGCGCCATCGATCTCAACCGCACCAATGTCGCGCCGATCGGATCATTGATTCCGGCAGCCAACGTGCTCGCACTGCCGTTTCTGTTCCGCTCCTTCGATCACCTTCACAAGGTGCTCGATCACGAGATCGGGGAGGAGGTCCTGGCGAGTTCCCAGCGCCATGGTTTTGTCAGCTTGACTTTCTACGATTCCGGAGCGCGGTCGATTTACAACAGCGTGCGGCCGGTTCGCACGCTGGCGGACATGAAGGGCTTGCGAATTCGGGTGCAGCAATCGGAGCTGATGGTCGAGATGATCAAGGCGCTCGGCGCCGAACCGATCGAGCTTCCTTACGGGCAGGTGTCGCCGGGCCTATCCACCAGCTTGGTCGACGGCGCGGAAAACAATTGGCCTTCCTACGTCACCACCGGCCATTACAAGCTCGCCCCATACTATACCTTGACCGAGCACACGATGAGTCCCGAGCTACTTGTCATGTCGCCGCGCGCGTGGGAAAGCCTATCGGCCGAGGACCAGGAGATTTTTCGGGACGCCGCGCGAAAGTCGAGCGCTTTCATGCGCGACCTGTGGAGCGGATTGGAGGAGCGCTCCCGCCAGCAGGCGCGCGCGGCCGGGAACACGATCATCGCCGATTTCGACCGAAAGCCGTTCGAGCATGCGATGAGCGCAATCTATGAAAAGACGGTGTCGGATCCGGGCTTGCGCCAATTGATCGAGCGTATTCGCAAGGTTCAATGAGCCTCGATTTGGTTGCCCTCAAGGATGAACCATCGGCCACGCGAAACGCGGTGGCGCCTGTTCTCGATCGCCGCGCTCAATGGGGCGGTCGCTTTCATTCTGGCCGCGTTTATCTGGAACGGCGCCAACGTTCTCAGCCGCGCCTGGGACGACGTGCGAACGGTGCGCGAATCCGACAAGCTTCTGGTTTTGCTCGAAAGCGAGGCCAGCCGCCTGCAGAACCTGATCCACCGCTACATCAATCAGCCGAGCCAAGAAGTCCTTACCGAAATTCTAGGATTGCACGGCGAAGTTCTAAGTACGCTGCGCAACCGCGGCGCGATAGACCCCATTCTATCGGGCTCGGCCGACGAGCTGCGCACCGTGACGGAGCGGTTTCTTCAGGGCTTCGGGGAGGTCCGCGCGCTGCAGACCACGATCGCGCATACCTATGAGAACGAGGTGCTCAAGCCGGCACGGGAGATGGCGGGGCTTTACGCCATCATCGAGGGCGCCATCGGCGCGCGCGACGCCTTGTTGTTGCCTTCGCTCGGAAAGTCGCGCGAGGCGTTCACCGCAAGCCTCGTCGCCGCCAATGCGTTCTATCTATCGCTGGCTTCGGATGCCGCCGACGAGGCGCGCAGGAACATCACCACCGTGGAGCAGACCATCCCAGTGATGATCGACCTCGCGGAGAACAGCCTGCAGCGCGCGGCCTTGACCGCGCTGGCCCAGCGCGCCGCCGCGTTCGGCGACGGCTTGAAGACGCTGGCCGAGCAATTCGCGATGCGGACCAATCTGCTGAAAACCGCAATCGACGACAACCAGGCCGCCATGATTTCGGTAATCAACAAGCTCTCCGCCCAGATGACGCTGCGCGAACTGCAGGCGCAAGGAAGCTTCGATCATACGCTGGCCAACATCTATCAGAACGTCGCTCTCGTGGCGGTGATTTTCTTGACGTTGATCGTGGTTATCGGGGCGCTGATCGCCCGCAGCATCATTCTCCCGCTTAAAGAAATCATGGCAGCGATGCACGGCGTCGTCTCCGAAAAATACGACGAGCCTATTCAAGGAACGCATGCCCGCGACGAAATCGGCGAAATGGCGCGCGCAGTCGCGGTGTTTCGCGAAAATGCCATTGCCAAGCGCAAGGCGGAGGACGAGTTGCGGGCGGCGAAGGACCGCGCCGAGAAGGCGCTCGACGACTTGCGCGAGGCGCAGCAAAGCCTCATCGCCGCGGAAAAGCTCGCGGCTCTCGGTGGCCTCGTCGCCGGCGTGGCGCATGAAGTCAACAACCCCATCGGCATCAGCCTGACGGTGGCGTCGAGTTTCGCCCGCAGGTGCGAGGAGTTCGCAAAGGAGGTCGATGCCGGCCCGCTGCGGCGCTCGCGGCTCGGCGAATTCCTCGAGGGCGGGCGGGACGCCGCCAACCAGCTGGTCTCCAATCTCCAGCGGGCGGGCGAGCTGG
The DNA here is from genome assembly GCA_005883445.1 of Alphaproteobacteria bacterium. Classification (GTDB taxonomy): domain Bacteria; phylum Pseudomonadota; class Alphaproteobacteria; order Rhizobiales; family Xanthobacteraceae; genus VAZQ01. The sequence continues at coordinate 4,032 of VAZL01000375.1, forward strand.
TGCAATCGTTCAAGCAGGTCGCCGTCGACCGCAGTCATGCGGACCGGCGCCCGTTCGATCTGCGGGAATCGACCGATCAAATCGTCGCCAGCTTGCGCCCCGTGCTCAAAAAATCGCAGATCACGCTGACGGTGGACGTGCCAGCCGGCATCCTGATGGACAGCTATCCGGGCTCGTATGGACAAGTCTTGACCAACCTGTTTCTCAACAGCGTCGTGCATGCCTTTCCCGACGGCCGCGCCGGAACCGTCATCGTCGAGGCGCGGCAGGTCCGCGACGACGTCGACATCTTCGTGTCCGACGACGGCGTGGGCATGAGCGAGGAGATCCAACGCCGCGCGTTCGACCCGTTCTTCACGACGCGCCGCAACGAGGGCGGAACCGGCCTCGGCCTGCACATTATCTTCAATCTGGTGACCCAGCAGCTCGGCGGTCGACTGGCCTTCGAATCGCGGCTCGGCTGGGGTACACGGTTTCGCATCACCCTCCCGCGCGTTGCGCCCGGCGAAGCTCCGCCGGCGCAGGCCGCACAATGATGGACAAGGCGCATGGCTGAGGACGACATCGTCCACCTGATCGACGATCCGGGCGACAGGACTCCGGAACAAGGCCCGCGTTGGAAGATCGCGGTGATCGACGACGAGCCGGCCGTGCACGACGGCACGCGTTTCGCGCTCAGTGACTATCGTCTGAATGGACAAGGCCTTGAAATCCTCTCCGCCTATTCGGCGGCCGAGGGCCGCGAGCTCATGCGCCGGCACGCCGACGTCGCCGTCGTCCTGCTCGACGTGATCATGGAGAGCGACACCGCCGGACTCGGACTGGTCGAATACATTCGCAACGATCTCAAGAATGAGACCGTGCGTATCATCCTGCGCACCGGTCAACCAGGCCAAGCGCCGGAGCGGCGCGTCATCGTCGACTACGATATCAACGACTACAAGGCGAAGACCGAACTTACAGCCGACAAGCTGTTCACCTCTTTGACCGCGGCGCTGCGCAGCTATCAGCAACTCCAGCGGATGGTGGAAACGCGCCGCGGGCTCGAAATCATCATCGAGGCGGCATCGACTTTGTTCGACTTCAAGTCGATGCAGCGTCTGGCCGAAGGCGTTCTCACCCAGATCGGGTCGTTGCTCAATGTCGAGTGCGCCGGAATTCTAGTCTTGCGTGAGGCTCAAAACGCCCGCGAGACATTCTCGGTGCTCGCCGGATCGGGTTGCTACAGCCGTTTCATTGGCACCGACGTCTCGCAAATCCTCGAGCACGACCTACGCCAGCTGGTCCAGGAGGCATTCGCCCGCCGCCATCACGAGTTCTCCCCGCGTCGCTCGGTCCTCTACATCAGGACGGTGAGCGGCCGTGAAGTCGTCGTCGTGCTCGAGGCGGCGCGCCGTCTCTCCAGCACCGACCGCACGCTGGTCGAGATCTTCTGCAGCCGGCTGTCCATCGCTTTCGACAACGTCATTCTCTACGAGCAACTGCAGCGCGCGAACACGCGACTCGAGGAACGCGTCGCCGCGCGCACGCAAGATCTGACCACCGCCAACCGCCGATTGACGGCGCAATGGGCGCGGCTGCGGCAGGCCAATACCTTCAAGAGCGAAATCCTCGGCACAGTTGCGCACGACTTGAAAAACCCGCTCGGCGTGATTCTGGGCCGAACCGAAATATTGCGAGAGATGATCGCCGGGGCCGGCGCGCTCGACGAGAACGTGAAGGTGCAGCTCGGCCACATCCGCGACGCGGCCAATCGGCTCACCGAAATGGTCGACGATCTCGTGGCTGACGCGATGGCCGACGCGCTCGACATCACTATCCGGCGCGAGCCCGTCGATATCTCCCTCCTGGTCGAAGAAGTGGCGGAAGCGAACCGGCCGCTCGCAGCGCGCAAGGAACAGACCATTACGGTCGCCGCGCCGCCCAATCACGCCGCCATCTGCGATGCCGACCGCATCCGCGAGGCGATCGACAACCTCGTGAGCAACGCCGTCAAATACAGCCCGATCGGCGGAGCCATCGACCTCTTGGTGGCGCAGGAGCAAGGCGGTATACTCGTACAGGTCAGCGACCAGGGGGCGGGCCTGTCGCCGGAGGACATTTCACGTTTGTTCGGCCGTTTCCAACGGCTGTCGGCGAAGCCGACTGCAGGCGAAACCTCGACCGGCCTCGGCCTTTCGATCGTCAAGCGTATCGTCGATCTGCATGGTGGGCAGATCACCGTTGAAAGCGCGGGCCCGGGAAAGGGCGCGACGTTCAAGATGGTGTTGCCGTAACATGACCCAAGCGCAGCACATCATCGTGGTGGATGACGAGCAGCCCGCGCGCGAAATGGTCGGGGACTATTTGCGCATGCACGGCTTCAGCGTGAGCTTGTGCGACGGCGGCGACAGCCTGCGCAAGACCATCGCGCAGCAGGTGCCGGACCTGATCGTCCTCGATCTCAATATGCCGGAGGAGGACGGTCTTTCGATCATCCGCGATCTCAAACGGCGCACCAGCGTGCCGATCATCATGCTCACCGCAACCGCAAGCGCGATCGATCGCGTGGTCGGCCTGGAACTCGGCGCGGACGACTATCTGGCCAAGCCCTGCGAGCTGCGCGAGCTCTTGGCCCGCGTCCGCTCGGTGCTGCGCCGGAGCAGCGCCGTTCAACCGGTGGCACAACCCGCGGCGGCAGGCCCGCAGGCAGCGCCCGCAAGCGCGCGGGTGCGGTTTGGAACCAAGTGGCTCGACCACGACGCCCAGGCGCTGCGCGACGACGAGGGTAACGAGCATCCGCTGACGGCGTCGGAATACGGCCTGCTCAAAGTCTTCGCCGCCAACCCCAAGCGGGTGCTCTCGCGCGATCGCCTGCTGGAACTGGCCAATGCCCGTGATGCGGAGGCCTTCGATCGGGCGATCGACCTGCGAATCATGCGGATCCGGCGGAAAATCGAGCCCGATCCGGCGCGACCCTCGGTGATCCGGACCGTTCGCGGCGGCGGATATCTATTTTCTCCGACCGGGGAGGCACCGGCGCTGGACTGAGACAAAATTGTCTCACCGGACGAAACAATTGATGGTATCAAATTACCTTTATTTCGTCGCCGCGTCAGCCGCGAAACAATTGAGCCTGCGACGAAACCATTTTCCAGGTTCCACGTAACATCGAAGCAACAGGCCTCTGTTAGTCAACTGGGTTAAGGGCTGATTAATAGGGGATCGTCATGCAAAATCAGTATGTGCTGCGCGACGTCGCGTCGCCGCACTTCAAGGCTCCTGCGCAAGACACGTCGGACGAGGCGCTGATCGACCTCATCGCCGACGGCGACAAGCGGGCCATGCAAGTGCTCTACGCCCGGCATAACGTTCGGGTCTACCGCTTCATCCTCCGCCTGACGGGCAACCAGTCGCTGGCCGAGGACCTCGTGAGCGAGGTGTTCCTCGACGTCTGGCGGCAGGCCGAGGCGTTCGAATCAAAATCCCAGGTGTCCACCTGGTTGCTCGCGATCGCGCGCTACAAGGCGCTCTCCGCCCTGCGGCGCCGCACCGACGAGCACTTGGACGATCACATGGCGGCGACCATCGAGGATACCGCCGATAGTCCTGAGACCATGGTGCACAACAAGGACCGTAGCATCATCGTCCAGAAGTGCCTGACGCAGCTCTCGCCGGCGCACCGCGAAGTCATCGACCTCGTTTACTATCACGAGAAGTCGGTCGACGAAGTCGCGCGGATCGTCGGGGTGCCGGCAGCGACAGTGAAGACCCGCATGTTCTATGCGCGGAGCAAGATGGCCGACCTTCTCAAGCAGTCGGGGGTGCACGCATTCTGATTGCGGCGTCCGCAGTTCCCTCGGACGTTCGCCCTCGCGCTTAATGTCCATGATAAGGCCCGGCGGGCTGGCACCTCAGGTGTCAGCCCGCCGATAATTTTTGGGCTGCGGGCGTCCGGCATATTCCGCTCGGGATGAGCGCCTACCCGCGCGGTCGGCTCAGGGCCGCCGCCAAATCAAGACCCGGAACAGCCCGACCGCAATGATGACCGCAAGCAGCAAGCCCGCCGGCGGTATCAAGATCACGAACGCGCCCAGCACCAGCAGGAAAAGAAGCATCGCCAGCGCTGCGTTCG
>VAZL01000376.1 GCA_005883445.1 Alphaproteobacteria bacterium
CATCTCGGCCCCGGTCGTGACCATCTTTCCGGTCTGGATGGGGGAGGCCGGCGGCTTTTACGAGAAGGAAGGGCTCAAAGTCGACGTCATCAATATGGAAGGCGGCACGCGCGGCCTGCAAGTGCTGCTTTCCGGCGAGATCCAGGGCATGCATGTGGGGCTCGCGCCGGCCGTTCTCGCCAACAAGCAGGGAGCGGACCTGCGGCTGGTGACCTCGACCTGCAACACCATCCCGATCACCATGTTCACAAAGGCGGGGGTCGGCATGGGCGACCTCAAAGGCAAGACCTTCGGCATCAGCACCTTCGGCTCCGAGACCGATGTTGCCATCAGTATCCTGCTCAAAGACCTCGGCCTCACCCGTTCGAACGTCACCGTTTCGCAGATCGGCGGTAGCTCGCAGCGCTTCGGCGCGCTCATCGCCGGCCGCATCGATGTCGCTCCACTGATCGAGCCGGCCATCACGCTGGCGAAGGAACGAGGCTTCAATCCCATCATCGATCTGGCGGCCGCCAAGACGCCGTGGATTTTCGATTCCCTCGTCGTCAGTAGCAGCTATCTCAAGAGCAATCGCGCCACGCTGACGCGCTTTGTGAAGGCATACGTCGCCGGCGCCTATCTCGCGCTTGCCGACGAGACCAAGGCGAAGGAGGTGGTCGCGCAAAAGTTCAAGACCAACGACGCGAAGGTCATCGCGGCCACCTACGCCGACTTCAAGCGCCTGATGCCGCGCGATGCAGCGCCCTCGCTCGAAGGCGCCAAGAACGTGCTCGCCCAGCTCGAGGCGATCGGGACCGACATCGGCAGCCGGAACGCCAACGACTATCTCGATCTCGGCACTATCGAGGCGCTGAAGCAAGAGGGCTATTTCGTGCAGCTGGAGCGGACGTATCCCGTAAAGTAAGCCGCCGAATGATGACGCAGATTCCGCCGTGCTCACCAGCGAGCGAACGACGATCACCGGGTGCCCGTGTTCGCGGGCATGACGAGCTCGGATGTCGCGGAGCTCCGATTTGAACGCCATCGACCTCGAACTCATTTATCAATCGACCCTGCAGATCGCGCGCGAGCTCACGCTCAACATGTTGCGCACGGGTTATTCCACCATCATCAAGGAAAGCCAGGATTTCACCTTCGCCGTCTTCGACGGCGCTGGCCGCTTGGTGGCGCAAGGGATCCCGCAGCCGCTGCATATCGGGCCGCTGGCGGCACAGGTGAACGAGATCCGCCGGCGCTTCCGCGATGCGACCGAGCCCGGCGATGCTTTCATCGTCAATCATCCCTATCAAGCGTGCCAGAACCACGCCACCGACATCACCGTCATCTCGCCCCTGTTCGTGGGTGAGCGGCTGGTCGGCTTCATCGGCAATATCGCCCACAAGCCGGATCTCGGCGGCAAGGTCCCCGGCACCAACAGCGGAGACGCCACCGATCTGTTTCAGGAGGGCTTGCTGATTCCGCCACTCAAGATCCTGCGGCGCGGCGAACTCAACAGCGACGTGGAAGCGCTCATCTGCGCCAATACCCGCACGCCGGAGGTCACCTGGGGCGACGTCAAGGCGCAGGTCAACACCAACACCTATGGCCTGAGCAAATTCGCCGAGCTGTTCGGCAAATACGGCGCCGATGCCGTGCTCGCCTGCTGGCAAGGCTGGATGGACATTTGCGAGGCCGAGCTGCGAAAGCAAATCGCCGCGGCGCCCGACGGGCGCTACGGCCCGCAGACCGACTATCTCGACGATGACGGCGTCGACCTCGCGACGCCGCATCGCATCTCGGCGTCGCTCGAGATCAAGGGCGACACGCTGCATTTCATCCTCGACAGCGATTCCCAGGCGCGCGGACCAATCAACCTGCGACCCTGCGTCTCCCGCAATTTCATCGAGTGCCTGGTGAAGATGATCTTCATTCCGGACCTGCCGGTGAACGACGGCTTGTCACGGCCGGTGCGCGTGTCTTATCCGCCGGAGGGTTCGCTGCTCAATCCTCGCTTTCCCGCCCCGGTGAACATGTACGTGCGCCCGAGCCAGGTCACGACCGCGGTCATCATGCGCGTGCTGGCGCAGGCGTTGCCCGGCCGCGTGCCGGCGCCGGGCAGCGCGGCCGGCGGCTCGCTGTCGAGCGCGGGCCGTCATCCGAAGTCGGGCCGCTGGTATTCGCAATACGAGATCTTGAACGGCGGAACGGGAGCTCGGCCCGACAGCGACGGGGTGAGCGCCATGGATGAGCTCGTGGTCAACGTCATGAACACGCCGGTCGAGGCGATCGAAACCGAGTTTCCGGTCCAGGTCGAGCGCTACGAGCTTGCCCGCGACTCGGGCGGGCCGGGGACGTTTCGCGGCGGCCTCGGCGTGCGCCGTCAGTGGCGAATTCTGGCCGAGGAATCGAGTGTGAATCTGCGCATGGACCGCTTCAAATTTTCGTCCCCCGGCGTGTTCGGCGCCAAGCCCGCGCGCACCTCGAAGGCGGTGTTGAACCCCGGTAGCGGCGCTGAACGCGCGCTGACGTCGAAGGTCGCGGGCCTGTTGCTCAAGCGCGGCGATCTCCTGTCGGTGGAGTTCGCCGGCGGCGGCGGCTGGGGCGATCCGCTCGAGCGCGACGTCCGCCGGGTGCGCGACGACGTCGCACGCGGCTACGTTTCGCTCGAGGCGGCGCGTGAGGACTACGGCGTCGCGCTCGATCGCGACCTCGACATCGATCCCGATGCCACCGCGCGGTTACGCGGAAAAAAGACGCGCCGATGACATTGCGTGTCGGCATCGACGTCGGCGGGACCTTCACCGACGTCAGCGCCTTCGATGAGGATCAGCGCGAGCTCGTCGCCGTTCGCAAGTATCTCTCCGATCCGGCGCAGCCCGCCGCCGTGATGGAGAGCATCACGGCCGACTTGGCCCGCGACTTCGGCGCCAACTCGGTGTCGCTGATCCTGCACGGCTCGACCGCCGCGCTCAACACCTTGCTCGAAGGCAAGGGCGTTCGGGTCGGACTGCTGACCACGCGCGGTTTCCGCGACGTCTACGAGATCGGCCGGCAGTGGCGCGGCGAGGACGTCTTCAACATCTTCGCGCCCGCGCCGAAGATGCTGCTCACGCGCGATCGAATTTTCGAAATCCGCGAGCGGGTGGGCTTCCAGGGCGAGGTGATCGAGCCGTTGGTGGTGGACGACGTGGGCGCTGCGGTCTCGAAGCTCGTGGCCGATGGCGTCGAGGCCGTCGCCGTATGCTTCTTGTTCGCTTACGCCAATCCCGTCCACGAGAAAGCGGCCGCCGAAATCATTCGCGCCACTGCGCCCGATCTCTACGTGTCGCTGTCCCACGAGGTCAATCCGGAATGGCGCGAGTACGAGCGCACGGCTTCGACCGTGGCCAACGCCTATATCGGCCCGCCGGTCGCGCGCTACCTGCGCACGCTGGAGGAGCTTTCGCTCCGGCGCTTCCCGCGTTCGCGCGCGCTGATGATGAAATCCGACGGCGGGGCGGCGAGCGCGGGCATGCTCGCGCGCACGCCGATCCAGACCATCATGTCGGGGCCGGTGGCCGGCGTGATCGGCGGCCGCCATCTCGCCGACGTGAAGGGCATCGACAATCTCATCACCTTCGATACCGGCGGAACGAGCTCCGACATGGCGGTGTTGCCGGGCCGGCCGCTGTTCAAGTCGGAGGTGAAGGTCGCGCGCCATCCGCTGCGGACCCAT
>VAZL01000377.1 GCA_005883445.1 Alphaproteobacteria bacterium
CGATAGGGGTAAATTGCCGGAATGCGAAACTGTGTGGTGAGCGAGACGATAAGGTCACGATGCACGCTCATGAAATTATCCGGCACGAGAATGAGGCCGCTTCCAGATTCTGTGCCAAGTTTCATGATGGCATTTTCGATCTCGGACGGATGGTGCACTTCCGCGGTGATGGGCCGCACCTTCAATTTTGTCGCGGACTCGATGAACGGACGAGAAAAAAACTTACCGCCAGCTGGCACGGAATTCGGATTGTACATGATGGCAACACGGGCGAGCAGCGGCACCATCTCTTTCAATATCTCGAGATATTTCCCTGCGATGCTCGCGTGCAGGACCGTGAAGCCGGTGATGTTGCCGCCCGGTCGCGCCATGCTCGCGACAAACCCGCTACCAATTGGATCGGACACGGCGACAAACACGATAGGAATGGTCCGCGTGGCCCGCATCAGCGCGTCGGTGACCGGGGTGCTCTGGCCGAGAATG
>VAZL01000378.1 GCA_005883445.1 Alphaproteobacteria bacterium
ATACAACGGTCTTCCAGGAAAGCATCTTGCGCACTTTGCCGCGCCCGCCAACCCCGAGCAAAAATTGAGCGGATGAAAATTCTCCCCGTACGGGCACAGCCCGCAAGCGTTAAGATGTGCGCTCGGGGTGCACGTCCGGGGCTGACGGGACTGATCGAATGAAGTCTTTTACGGAGGAACCCGGAGCCGGAACGAAAGGGGTTCCTTCCCATGCGCGGTCTGGGCGCCTGTTCCGCAAATATGCGACCATATTCGTTGCGGCGGTCTGCTTGGCGTTGGTGACCAACGGCGCGTTCGACATGTGGTTTTCATATCAGGAGCAAAAGGCTTTGCTCGTTCAGATTCAACGCGGGCAGGCCGAATTCGCGGCATCGAGGATCAGTCAATTCGTGGAAGAAATTGAAGACCAGATGGCCTGGGTTACCCCATTGCCCTGGAACGCGGTCACATTGGAGGAATGGCGCTTCGATGCCGTGCGCCTGCTGCGCCAAGTACCGGCGATAACGGAGGTCGCTCAGCTTGACGCCGCGGGACGCGAGAAATTTCGGATTTCGCGCCACGCGATGGATATAACCGAGAGTCACGTTGATTATTCACGCGATCCTATTTTCGTCCAGGCGATGGCGAATAAGATCTATTACGGGCCGGTTTATTTCGTTGATGGGTCCGAACCGTATATGGCGATCGCCGTAGCCGGTATTGGCCGCGATCATGGCGTGATCGTTTGCCAAGTGAACCTCAAATTCATTTGGGAAGTCGTATCGCAAATCAAGTCCGGTACCCGAGGATACGCGTACGTGGTCGACTCCAGCGGGCGCCTTATTGCGGATCCCGACATCAGTCTGGTGCTGCGCAATATAGACATGTCGGGCCTGCCCCAGGTCCGGGCTGCCCGAGCGCTCCACGCGGACGCGGGCGAGCCATTTGCAGCGGTCGACCGCCAAGGCAAGCCTGTATTAAGTGCGCATGCGACGGTTACTCCTCTCAACTGGCTGGTCTTTGTCGAATTGCCGATCGATGAGGCCTACGCGCCGCTTTATAATTCGATTATGCGCTCGGCAGTTTTGCTCCTTGTGGCTCTTGCGCTAGCGCTCCTTGCGGGCTTGCTGTTCGCGCGTCGGATGGTCGTGCCGATTCGGGCGCTGCAAGAAGGGGCCATGCGTATCGGCCGCGGTAATCTTACCCAACGCATTGCTATCGAAACTAACGACGAGCTCCAGGCGCTGGGCGATGAATTCAATAAAATGGCAGCCCGGTTGCAGGAGTCATATGCCACGCTAGAGCATAAAGTCGACGAGCGTACGCGTCAGCTCGAGCTTGCCAA
>VAZL01000379.1:0-2586 GCA_005883445.1 Alphaproteobacteria bacterium
ATCGGGCAAGCCGGCAGAAGCGCGCATCTCACTCGAGCTTCACGCCGGTCGCGAGCACGACCGGCCCCCATTTGGCCTGCTCGGCCTGCACGAAGGCGGCGAACGCATCGGGGGTCGTCGGCGAAGGCGCGGCATTCTGGCTCTCGAACTGCCTTTTCAGTTCGGCGGATGTCAGCGCCGCGACGCTCGCCCTGCGCAGCGTGTCGAGGACGTCCGCCGGCGTACGCGCGGGCGCCACCAGCCCGTACCAGTTGTCGGAATTGACGGCTGCGTAGCCGAGCTCGGCGGTCGCCGGAACGTCGGGCAATGCCGGGACGCGCGCCGACGACGTCACCGCCAGCGCCTTGATCGCGCCGGACCTGACGTGCGGCAGCAGGAACGGAACGTCGGCCACGATCAGCTGGATGTGCCCGCCGAGCATGTCGCCCACCGCGGGACCGACGCCGCGATAGGGAACGTGTACGAGATTGATGCCGGTCTCGCGCTTGAGCAATTCGACCGCGAGATGGGTGATCGAGCCCGCTCCGGCCGAGCCGAAATTGATCTTGCCCGGATGGGCGCGGGCATAGGCGATGAAATCGTCGAGCGTGTCGACGCCGAGCGCGGGGTGGACGATCAAGACCTCCGGCACCCGCACCGCGAGCGTGAGCAGCGCAAGATCCTTGCGCCAGTCGAACGGCATCTTGCTCACCATGAACGGAATGGCCGACAACGCCGCCGCGCCGGCGAGACAGATGGTGTAGCCGTCGGGTGCGCTTTTCGCGAGCGCGTCGACGCCCGTGAGCCCGCCGGCGCCGGCGCGGACTTCGACCACGACCTGCTGGCCGAGCTCGGCGCTCAGCGCGTTGGCCAAGGCGCGGCCGAACAAATCGGCCGCGCCGCCCGCCGCGAACGGCACGATCAGCCTGATCGGCCGGTTCGGAAAGGCTTGCGCCCGCGCTGTTGTCGGCCACAGCGCCGCGACGGCGAGGGCGCAGATGAGCGCGCGTCGAGAAGTGCCCATGGCTCGAGCCATCTCACGAATGGCGCGATCTTGACCTAGCTCACGACAAAAACAAACTCGATTTTGCCGATTTTAGAAACTCAGCGCCGAACGGACTGCGATCACCCATGCGTTCGGCCGCAAGCTTCCATCGCTATTGAGGACGCCGGCGCCCGGACGGATGATGTATTGCACCTCCGGCTGCAGCATCCACCACGGCGCCATCTGGGCCTGGTACATCATCTCGATCATGGTTTCCCCGCTGCGCACCGGGAAGAAGAAGTTTCCGAAGAATCCGGCGCAGCGGTATGAGGCCTTTGTAAACGAGGCCGCCGTCGGCATAGAAATTGATGAAATTGCGGTCTTGCGGAACGCCGCCGGCGCGCACGAATGCCGACAGGCCTTGGTCGTCGCTGCCGGGGACGCGATAGAGCATCTGATCGATGACGCCGTAGACGCCGGAATCGCCGGTGTGATTGAGCGGAATGCCGGTCGACTGCGGGTCCGCGAGCGAGAGGCCGTTATTGTCAAAACGCTGGTCGCCGAAGCGCGAGCTGGTGTGGTACCAGGCTCCGATCCGGTACGCGCCGGGAAGGCCTCTGGCGTCCTTGCCCTGGTTGGGCAAATAGCTCGCCTCCGCGATGAAGAAGGCGCCGCCGCGAAAGCTCGCAACGGTGCCGGTCGGAAGCGCCGCCGGCTGGTTGGAGCCGTTTCCTCCGCTGGGATCGCCGCTGAACACGGCCGCCTGAAATGCCCACTCGTCGGCAGGCTTGATGCGCACGCGAACGCCGGGGGCGGGAAGCGGATAGGCCGGGCCTCCGGCGGGAAGATTGGCGGCGAGAAACGTCGGCCAACTGATGGCGTTGTTGATGAAGTTCATGGCCGTCCGGCTCTGGAGAAACTGGCTGTCCGCCGACATGAGGCCGGCGCGAACGGACAAGCGGTCATTGAAGGCGTTCTGTTCGTACCAAAACGAATAGAGCCGCGCGACCGGTCCGGCTTCGAGGTTGGAAACGGCGAGAATATTGCCGAGGTAGGTCGGACTGAAAAAGGGTCCGTGGGTGATGAGGCCGTGAGTGTGAAATTTGCCGCCCTCCCATCCCACGAGCTTTTGCAGATCGAGATCGAGCTGCGGTTGAAAGACTCCGATCGCGACCGCGCCGGGTCCGATCCCGCCGCGGACGTTGGCCAGAAAATCGTTGGTATAGTTGAAGGTGAAGGTGACGCCGTTGTTGTCGAGATAGGACCGCAGTCCACCCCAATCACCGGTCAAGGTGGTGGTGGGCGGGGACGCTGGGGCCGGTTCCGACCGGTGAGCCTGCGCCCAGGCGGGCGACCCGCAACGCGCAGCCAAGCCCAAGTAAAGCGCGGCGAAGGCGAACGTCCGCGCCCAACGACGTCCGGCGATCGCGCCCATATCCCCCGCCCCCGGAGCGATTTGCACGCGAGTTTCCGCTGCGATTCAGGCAAAATGTTGTGGCCGGATGGTCGGCTCGGTCACCGCCGCGTGACAAACGGCGGGTATGGCAGCGGCTCGTCATCGTTCGCGGCAACGGCGCGTCGCAATGCCAGGGAGGTCTCGATGTTGGACGGCGTGATGCTGC
>VAZL01000379.1:2617-4388 GCA_005883445.1 Alphaproteobacteria bacterium
CGCGTATACCGGCGTGATCGGCGCGTTCCTCTACGTGCTCGGCTGCCGCGAGCCGCTGCCCGGTCTGCACGAGCGCTACGTCGCCGCGCGCTGGCGGCAGACGCTGGGATCGACCATGCATTGCGTCGCCGGCGACGGCGTCGGCATCCTCGCCGGCGCGGTGCTCTCGAGCGTCTTCGGCGTTGCCGGCATGGTCGAGGTGGTCGTCGAATACATTTTGGGTTTCGCTTTCGGGTGGACGATTTTTCAGGCGCTGTTCATGCGCGACATGGCCGGCGGATCGTACCTGCGCGCGCTGAAAAGCACGTTCGTCGCGGAACTGCTGTCGATGAATCTGCTCATGGCCGGCATGGTGCCGACGGTGATGGCGCTGAAGTCGCGCATCCCGTTCGCGGGCGATCCCGCGAGCCCGCGCTTCTGGTTCGTGATGTCCATGGGGCTGCTCGTCGGCTTCATCTTCGCCTACCCGATGAACTGGTGGCTGGTGGCGCACCATCTCAAGCACGGCATGATGACGGTGCGCCCGGCGGCTGCCGCTGCCGGCGCCCACGCCGGCATGGATGCGGGGCCGCACGCCGCGCCGGCCATGTCCATGGGGAGCGGCGAGGCGCCGTGGCCGCCGATCCCGGTGATGACACTGTTGTCGTTCCTCGCCTTGGCGGCGGGCGTGGCGATCGCTTTCCTCTTGCGGGCGACGTGAGTCGAGAGACTAAGCCAACTTCACGGCGAGGCGCCCAAGTTGTAAGCTTCCGACAGACGCGGGGCGGTGCGCGAAGAGGCCTGACCCATGCTTTCACGCCGAGCGTTCCTGCTTTCCACCCTTGCGGCTTCGACTGCCAGCACGCTTGCTCGCGCGCAGCCTGCGCCGACGAGTGGGGGCGCGAGCGGGGCGCCGCCGACGGTGTTGCGGATCGCGCGCCGCGGCATCGAGGTGAACGGCAAGCCCGCGTCGGTGTTGGGCATCCGCCAGCCCGACGGCACCTTCGGCATCACGACGCAGGTGGACAAGCGTTTCCGCGTCCACCTCGAAAACACGCTCAACGAGCCGAGCCTGATCCACTGGCACGGTCTCACCCCGCCGTGGCAGCAGGACGGCGTTCCCGGCGTCTCCGGGCCGCCGATTCCGCCGGGCGGCAGCGCCGACTACGATTTCCTGCTGCGCTTCGGCGGCACCTTCTGGATGCATTCGCTGATCATCCGCGATCAGCGCGACCGGCCGGACCAGCAAGAAGTGATCGTGATGCTGGCCGATTTCAGCTTTACTCCGCCCGACCAGATTTTCGCGGAGGTCAAGAAGGGCGGCAGCATGCCGCCGGGCGCGATGACGGGCACCTCTTCGTCCGCGCCTGCTCCTGCGAACGTGAAGGGAAAGGCCGAGGGGACGATGGCCCCCGGCATGACCATGGGCGGCACGGCCGCCAAGCCGGATTTGAACGACGTGAAATACGACGCGTTCCTCGCCAACGATCGCACGCTCGGCGATCCCGAAGTGGTCAAGGTCGAGCCCGGCGGGCGCGTGCTGCTGCGCATCATCAATAGCTCTTCGATGAGCGCGTTTCATGTCGATCTTGGCCCGCTCGATGGCGAGCTGATCGCAGTGGACGGATTCCGGATCGCACCGGTGGTCGCCCGGCGCTTCCCGATCGCGGTGGCGCAACGGCTCGACATCCGGCTTGCCATCCCGCGCGCGCCGGCGGCGTATCCCGTGCTCGCGGTGCTCGAAGGTGAGAGCAGGCAGACCGGCGTCATCCTGCAGGCCAGGGGCGCGCCG
>VAZL01000380.1:0-235 GCA_005883445.1 Alphaproteobacteria bacterium
GCGAGAGGAGGGCCTTTATGCACAAGCATTCACGGATACTGGCTGTGTGCCTGACGGTCTGCTTTTTCGCTGCCGAACCCGCACGCTCGCAAACGCCCTCACCTGATACGATCGCGGCGGCCCGGGAGCTGCTCGTTACGTTAGGAGGGGCCGATCAGATCAAGGCCACTATGGCGATCGTCATGAAAAATCTGAAGCCTGCTATCGTTCAGAATCGGCTGGAGGTGGAGCGCGA
>VAZL01000380.1:381-3264 GCA_005883445.1 Alphaproteobacteria bacterium
GAAGCTCGCCGCCGCCGGCTCCGGCGATCCCTACGTCACCACGCTTGCGGAGCTCGCGGCGCGCATCCGCAGCGATCACGCGCGCTACGGCAAGCTGATCAAGGACATCGGCCTCGCGGTGGATTAATCCTTCACGCCGCCGAGGCCGCACACGATCTTCCACTCCTGCGCGGTTACCGGCTGCACGGAGAGGCGCGGATATTTCGCGAGCGCCATCTCCTTGAGCCGCGGCTCGGCCTTGACCGCCGCCAGCGTCACCGGCTTCGGAAACGGCTTCACCGCCTTGACGTCGACCGCGAGAAACACGCCCTTCTCGTCGGTGGGATCGTGATAGCTCTCGCGGATCACCTCGACGATGCCGACGACCTGCTTCTCCTCGCCGGTGTGATAGAACAAGGCGTGCTCGCCCTTCTTCATCTCCTTCAGGTATCGGCGGGCGGTGAAGTTGCGCACGCCGGTCCACGGCTCGCCCTTGGCGCCGCGCTTGACCTGATCGTCCCAGGAAAATACGTCGGGCTCGGTTTTCAAAAGCCAGTAGGCCATCGTCTTCTCCTCTAGCTCTCCATCGGACATTTGCGAAGAAGATGGACCCGCGGGTCAAGCCCGCGGGTGACAGATAATGTCTAACCCTCCGCGCGGAACGGCCGCGTCAACAACGTTTCGGTCGCCTGATCCACGCTCGCGCGGCCGGCGAGGATGTCGACGACGGCGTTGGCGATCGGCATGTCGACGCCCTTCTCCTTCGCCATCTCCACCAGCACCGGCGCGGTGAAGATGCCTTCGGCGAGCGCGCCGCCGGCCTGCGCCGGATCGCCACGGCCGAGCGCCATGCCGTAGGAGTAGTTGCGCGACTGCGCGCTCGAGCAGGTCAGGATGAGATCGCCGAGCCCGGACAGGCCGGTCAGCGTTTCCACGCGCGCACCATGGGCCCGGCCGAACCGCACCAGCTCGGCGAAGCCGCGGGTGGTCAGCGCCGCCGCGGCGCTGGCGCCGAGGCCGCGGCCGCAAACGATTCCGGCGGCAATGGCGAGCACGTTCTTGGCAGCGCCGCCGATCTCGACGCCGCGCACGTCGGTGGAATGATAGGGCCGCAGCGCCGCCGAGCCGAGCGCGCGCGCCAGCGCCATCGCCACTGTCTCGTCGCCGGCGGCGAGCGTGACCGCGGCAGGCAGGCCGCGCGCCACGTCGGCGGCAAAGCTCGGGCCGGAGAGGATCGCCGGCTGCGCGGCCGGCGCGCTTTCGGCAATCACCTCGGTCATGAACCGGTGCGTGCCGCGCTCGATGCCCTTGGCGCAGGCGATGACCGGCGTGCCCTCGCGCAGCGCCGGAGCGATCGCGCGCGCGGCCGCGCGTAGGTGCTGCGAAGGAACCGCCAGCAGGATGACGTCGTAGCGCCCGACGTCGGCCCCCACCGGCGCGATGCCAACGTGCTCGTGCAGCCGCACGCCGGGTAAGCGCGGACTCTCGCGCTCCTTCACGAGCACGTCGGCGCCGGCGCGGTCGCGCGTGGCGAGCAGCACCGCGCGCCCCGCGCGTGCGATCGCGTTCGCGAGCGCCGTGCCCCACGCGCCTGCTCCGACGACGGCGATGCGATCGAAGGCCATGCGTGATCCGAGCGATCAGTTCGGAAAAGACCGCCGAGTGTTATTCATCAGCCACCCTTGACTCTGTCACGCCGCCGGCATCGATCGCGGGCGCTTCGGCGTTCGTCGGCGGCGCCGGTCCCGCCACGTCGTGCAGCGAC
The DNA here is from genome assembly GCA_005883445.1 of Alphaproteobacteria bacterium. GTDB lineage: Bacteria > Pseudomonadota > Alphaproteobacteria > Rhizobiales > Xanthobacteraceae > VAZQ01. The sequence continues at coordinate 2,126 of VAZL01000380.1, forward strand.
CAGCGCGCGTGCGCCGCCGCGTCGAGCGTGTCGGTGAGCCCGAGCGCGAGGCGTTCCGCGCCCGCCCACGCGATCATGGCGCCGTTGTCGGTGCACAGCGCCGCGGGCGGCACCACCAGCACGGTGCCGGTCTCGAACGCAACCTGGTGCAGGACCTTGCGGATCGCCTGATTGGCGGCGACGCCGCCGGCGGCGACCAGCGCGTTCGGCTTGCCGTAGCGTTCGCGGAACATCTTCAACCCCGCGCGCAGGCGGTCGGCGACGACTTCGACCACGCTCTGCTGGAACGACGCGCAGAGATCGCGCACGTCGCCCTCGCTCAGCGGCGCGATCTTTTCCGCCTCGAGCCGCAGCGCGGTCTTCAGACCGGAGAGAGAAAAGTCAGCGTGCTGTCGCCCGAGCATGGGCCGCGGCAAGGCAAAGCGCGCGCCGTCGCCGGCGAGCGCTTGGCGCTCCACCTGCGGGCCGCCGGGATAGGCAAGCCCGAGGACCTTGGCGATCTTGTCGAAGGCCTCGCCGATGGCGTCGTCGACGGTGGTGCCGAGCCGCACGTAGTCGCCGACCCCGAGCACGGCGACGATCTGCGTATGTCCGCCGGAGGCGAGGAAGAGACAATAAGGAAACAGCGTGGCGTCGGTGAGCCGGGCGGTGAGCGCGTGCGCCTCGAGATGATTGACCGCGATCAACGGCTTCTCGCTGACGAGCGCGATGGCCTTGGCCGTGGTCAGCCCCACGATCACGCCGCCGATCAATCCCGGCCCGGCGGCGGCGGCGACGCCGTCGAGGTGGGCGAAGGTGCGCCCGGCCTCCGCCATCGCCTTGGCGATGATGACGTCGAGCGCCTCGACGTGGGCGCGCGCCGCGATCTCCGGCACCACCCCGCCGAAGGCGGCGTGCTCGTCGATCTGCGAGAGCACGATGTTCGACAGAATCCGCCCGCGTCCCTCGCCGGGGCGCTCGACCACCGCCGCGGCGGTCTCGTCGCAGGTCGTTTCGATGCCGAGCACAACCATCCAGGATCCGATCCCCGCGCCGCGCCCGGATTTCGCTGCTGCGCCATCCGCGCTACGCTGCCTTGGCCGGCTGCGACCGGCGTAGCATTGCGAGGTCATCGGGTGCAATCCTCGCCGCCGTCCTCG
>VAZL01000381.1 GCA_005883445.1 Alphaproteobacteria bacterium
CGATCGTGCTGCGTGGTGCGCTCGACGGGCTCGCGGCGGTGGCTCCGGTCGGAGATCCGGATTGGGTTTCACTGCGCGGCGACAATGCGCTGACGCTCGACAGCAAGACATCAGCACTCAAGCTTGACGATTTCTTCGCGCTCAATCCAGCGATGCCGAAGCTGCATCGGATGTTCAAAGCGAACGACGCGATTGTCGTCCACGCCGCTGCCACGCCTTATCGCGAGCGCTCGCATTTCGATGGCCAGGACGTGCTCGAGAGCGGCGTCGAAAAGCCAGGCGCGACCCACAGCGGGTGGCTCAACCGTTTGCTGGTGGGCCTCGCGCCCGGGGACCGCGTCAGTTCGAACGGCGGCAGGGCCTTCGCCGTCGGACCGGTGGCGCCGTTGGTCGTGCGTGGATCAGCGCCGGTGCTGTCTTGGTGGCCGCGGCGAGTTCTGCCGGCAAGCGACGACACGATCCTGCGATTGCTGGATCTTTATCGGCACACCGATGTCAACTTCGCGCGCGTCCTTGGTGCCTATTTCTCCGAGGCCGTTGGTACCGCCGCGAAGTTCCTGGCGCAGCCCGACGGTCCGCGCGTCGGCGCGCTCGCGCTCAACGGTTGGGACACACATTACAATGAAGGCATCGCGACTGGATGGCTGGCGCAACTGCTGGGCGCGCTCGATGGCGCTCTCGCCGCCGTCCAGGAAAACATGGGACCGGCGTGGCGCGAGACCGTGGTGGTGCTCGTCACCGAATTCGGCCGCACGGCGCGCATCAACGGTACCAACGGCACCGACCACGGCACCGCCACCGTCATGCTGCTCGCCGGCGGAGCGCTCAAAGGCGGTCGCGTGATCGCCGACTGGCCTGGGCTGAAGGCGGAGAGCTTGTTGGAGAACCGCGACCTCAAGCCCACCACCGATGTGCGCGCCGTGCTCAAAGGATTGCTGAAGGATCATCTTCGGGCGGATGACCACGCGCTCGCAGCCGATGTGTTCCCCGGCAGCGACGATGTGAAGCCTATTGCAGGCTTGGTCACGTCGGCCTGACCGCATTGAGTTGAATCCGCTCTCCAAGGAGAGAGCGGAATGCTCAAGCGCAGCTGTGTTGCTGGCGTACCGACGGACGTGACTCACTTCAGGGGGCGGTATGACAATTTTATCCCGATGCCATCTGACGATTTTCAACCAATGGGACCACCCGTGGGCATTTCGGATATGTTCCTCGGGTCGCATTGAGAATCGACCTGGAGCAAACCGCACGCGGCCCCTCTGGGCGGAGTTCATTTTTGCCCTCGATACCTGGTTGCGAAGGCGGGAGGGCGTGTTCGAGTACAGCCACAAGCCGGACTGCATTCTTCGGGCCCAACTCAGCCGTCTGACCAGTGACGTGCTACTTTCCGATGGAACGTTCGGCCGGTCCGGTGACCGAGTGATCGACCTCCACTTCTGGAATGAGCAGATCCCCGTCAAACCTGTCGCAGGCTATTCCCTGGCGTGGGGATGCCGCTTCAACCGCAGCGTCGCAAAGTCCCTTCGCGGACTAGCGCAATTTCTGATGAGCAGGCCGCAACTCTCGGACATAAACATCATCCGCGCGATTACAAATCTCGACTCGCTTCAGCGCATCGCCGCGCGCCATGGATTCGAGGTCATTCGCGACCAGGTTAAGCTTTCACCTTGGCAACGCGTGCATCGGTTCGGCGAAAATATTCTCTTTGGTCTGTTGACGCTTGCATGTCATTCCGGCCGTGCTCGGCCGCGTAAATTTTCGCGAAGTCGACAGGTGATATATCTCGCTCGCGGAGCACTCGATTGCAAGTACATTGCCGCTGCGAGAGGGCATGACCAATCCATGGGTGTCGGTGAGCAACAAAAAAATTTGCTATGGCCGCGGGAAGCGGAGGCGCCGAGCACGGTGTGAAGAAAAGGCGCGGCGTCAGTCCCGCGAAAGCAATCGTTCAATTCTGTCGGGCCGTGCGGCTGCGCAGCTTCAACTCGGCGACGACGCTTTCGAGCGTCCGACGCACGCGCTCCGCCGCCGACGCATCGATCGCATCGGTATCGATGAAGAGGTCGAGCCCGGTATCGTGCTCGTTGATGACTTGCGCAGCTTTGCCCGTCGCGGCGATGCTGCCCTCCACCGCGTAGGGCACGACCGGGTGGGCGATGCCCTTCAACGTGATCGGCTCGAGCGGGCGCGCACGTACCATGTCGCGCACGAGCATGAAGGTCTCGTAGCTCAGGACGATCCCGCCCGGCTCCGCGATCGACTGCAGACGCGCGGCGAGATTGGCCTCGGCGCCGATGATCGTGTAATCCATCCGGTCGTCGCTGCCGAAATTGCCGACGTTGCAGAAGCCGGTGTTGATGCCCATCCGCACGCGGAAGGGCTCTTCGATGCCGCGCTTTCGCCATTGCACGTTGAGCTCGGCGAGGCGGCGCTGCATGTCCAACGCCATCGCCAGGCACGCCTTTGCGTCCTTGACCACCCCGCGCGATTCGGGATCACCAAAAAACACCAGGATTGCGTCGCCGATGAACTTGTTGACCGTGCCGCCGTGCGCCGCCGCGATCGACGACATTTCGGTCAGATATTCGTTGAGCAGCGCCGTGAGTTCTTCCGGCTGCATGCGCTCGGCGGTCGCCGTGAAGTCGACTATGTCGGAGAAGAAGACCGTCAGCTTTTTGCGCTCGGTGGCGATCTCGACGTCCTTGCCGGCGAAAATGCCGCGATAGAGCTGCGGCGGCAGGTATTTGGCGATTTTTTTCGCCAAGGCCGAGAGGAACTCGTTGGCTTGTCCCAGCTCCTTGTTGAAGCGCGCGATCAGGCTGGATTGGTGGCGTTGCAGCGCGATGAAGGCGAGGCCGGTGACGGCAACGAAAGCGAAGTAAATGAGCAGATATTTGAACGCGAAGATGTGGGATCCGATGGGCTGGCTGATGACGAACTCCTCGATGCCGCGCACGTCGCCGACTTGCCAGTCGCGTTTGGGGCTGTCGGGGTGCGTATTATGGCAACTCACGCAGGCGGCGCCCATGATGATCGGGGTGGCCAAGCGGACGCGGCGGTCGAAAATCGAGCCTGAAACCTCGTACACGCGTGAATGCGGATTTTGCCGCAGGCTGTCGAGCGCCTTTCGCTCGAAATCGTCGAAGGCGTGCGGCGGACGATTCTTGAAAGGATAGTCCGAGAAAAAGCGGAATTGCGTGTTGCCGTTGTTTCGATTGATCAGGTCGCCGAGCTCGAGCGAAAGGGTGGCCGGGATCGGAATGGCGCCGGGGACGTCGGCATAGTTGGGAAGCAGGTGCGTCTTTTCGCCGTTGGCGAGCACGCGGCCGACTACCCTGCTTCCGTAATAGTCCCGGATGCTGTCGATCGTCGACGATAACTCGTTGGCCTGCTCGGTCAGCGCGCGCTCCGACATGTTGCGCAGGTCGAGCCAGACCGCGACCGGCAGTCCGGCCAAGACGAGCAGCACGAGGAGGCGGCCGGTCGGCCGGATAGCGTCGGAGAATCGTGTGGCGGTTCCGCGGGGTAGGGCGCAGTTGCGACCATCTCGGCCTCGCTTTCGCGTTCTTCGGCGTTATCGCTTCCGGGGGCACCTAGTGTCCCGATTGCGACGTTCGCAAGCTCTCGCGGCACACTTTCGTGTGAGCTTCGGGATCGAACGGACGGGCTGCCGGACGGGCTAGGCCGCCCCTGTCACCCGCCACGACGCGAATCCAGCGCCGACCAGCGTCTGCGGGCTCGGGAAATAGTCGATCAGCTCGAAGCCCTTGCTGCCGGCGGCAGCGTGGGCGATCACCCAGTCGCGGATTTCGTGCGCGCCGTTGCCGGTGCGCACAAGCGCATCGGTGAGGAACGTGGCGAGCCGCGCATCCTCGCCGTCCTCGAAGTGCTTGATGCAGGCGTGATCGAATTCCTCGTCGATCCAGCCCATGGTCGGCTCGCCGATCGAGTGGCTCAAGCCGCCGGTCCCGAGCACCGCCACCCGCAACGGCTCGGGGTAGCTCTCGATCGCTTGTCGCAGCAGCCGGCCCCAGGCGAGGCAGCGCCGAATGCTCGGCATCGGCTCCTCGAGGTCGTTGACGATCACGGGCACGATCGGCAGCTCGGCGTCGACGCCGATGCGCCAGAGCGGGATGCAAGTGCCGTGGTCGAGCTTGAGGCGGTGCGACAGCGCCGGCTCGAAATCGCCGTTGAGCGCGGTTTCGAGCAGATGGCGCCCGAACGCGGCGTGGCCCTTGAGGCGCTCGCGCGGAAACACCTTTTTCATGAACGGCTCGGGCGGGCCGTCGTGCTCGTCGCCGATGCCGATGCAGACCGCCGGCAAATTGCTGATGAAGAAGTTGACCCAGTGATCGGGCGAGATGACGACGAGCAGGTCCGGTCGGCACGCCTTGAGGCGGCGCCCGATCTCGTCGAAGGCGGCCGCCAGCCGGTCGCGGTGGTCGCGCGGCATGGTCTCCCAGTCCCGCGCGATGATCGGCCCATGACTGGCCGCGAACACGCCCACGAGATCAGCCATCGACCTTCCCTTTCCCCGACTTGAGCGCGTGCAGCCGCGCGATGAACTCGCCTTCCGGCATGCCGCGGATCTGGAAGTAGAAACGCAAGAGGTAGGCGTTGACGAGCGGCGCGATCTTGCCCACG
>VAZL01000382.1 GCA_005883445.1 Alphaproteobacteria bacterium
TATTGGCGCGATACTCCGCCGCCAGCTCCGTATCGTGCTGCAGATCGAAGAACAGCTTGCTCACCCAGTAATCGGTCATTGCCGCTGAGACCACCCCGTGAGGCGCAATTGCGCCTTGCGGGGTGATCTTAGCCTGCGTCGGGTGCAATGGCGACGGCCTGCGGCGCCACCTCGAAGCCGGGGCACGTCGTCATGAGGAGTCGTCCGATCGTGCCGCGGCTTATGACCGCGCGTCCGGTGTAAAATTTGCATCAATGTTCCTCGTGCCGAGTTGCAATCGTCGTCGGCGACGAACCAGGCGCTTGCGAATGTCCATTCCTGTTTCGCAAAGCTCCTCTTCAAAACCGCAAGGCGCGGAACGTTGCTGAGGCCCACCTGTTCCCTTCGCGCGGGCGACAATGAATGTAGGAGTTACGCAATGGCTAACAGAATGGTCGAGCCGGCATTGGTCCTCGGTCTCGTATCGGCTCTCGCACTAAGCACGACGGCCCCGTCGTTCGGACAGACGCAACGTCAGCGTCCGTCGGCGCAAGAGCAGGGACTTGGGCAAGGACCAGGTCCGGCATCGCCGCC
>VAZL01000589.1 GCA_005883445.1 Alphaproteobacteria bacterium
GAGAGCCGCAAGCAATCGCGAGCGCTCCCTACAGGCGCTACGTATCTGGTGAGCAGACGGCCGCCGTGCGGCACAGCGGCGAGCACGGTGATCGCTTGCGTAAATGGCGCATAAACGAGCGGCTGAGCCACGTGCGAGTTGCAACCCTGGTGTGCAGTTACGGGCTTAGCCGGACCGACGGGTCAGGCGTTACATTCCGCGCAAGGAAAGGCGACTTTAAGAGGGGCAACTTATGGCGCATCTGGTCGACAAGGAATTTGTAGAGCGCGCGAATACGGTGCTGTTGCTCGGCATCCTCTGGACTGGGCTGGCAGTTTGCATCATTGGCGCGCTGGCTTATGACATCGCCTATTGGCTCCAGAACTGGTGAGGCACCACATCGGCCGCATCGCCAGTCTGTTTGAGCTGACAAGCAATCCGATGCCAAATTGCCTGCGACCTCCTCGCGGGTCTTTTTTTCAGGGCAAGGTCAGGTGGGTCTTCTCGGCGGCAAGTCGAGAAGCGGGCGCCTTTAGGCGGGATTTAGATAACGAAAGCGCGTATACCGCAAACATTGTCGTTGCCGCGGACGAAGTGATTGAATGAAGCCTCGCGAGTGCATCGCGTCTCTCGGCGGCGCGGCTGCGGTGGTATGCTCACGCACCCGCGCTGCTGCGCTGCCGACCGACCGACCGATATGCAATGCGCGCGTGCCCCAGGCAATAGGGCAATCCTTTGACTGGCTCATTCCCGCAGAAGCAGAAGTCCTCGGCGCCCGGGTTGCTGATCGGCCAGCGGCATTTCCCCTGGCTGAGCTCGAGCAGCGTGCATCCGCGTCCGTTGTAGATAGGGATGTCTTCCGCAGGCGGTTGCGGCCTCCGGAACGTCACCATCAGCATCTCATGCTGGGCGAAGATGTTCAGGCGCGGACGCTTTGAGCGCCAAGTCCTTGGAGTCTTGGGGCGCGCAAGCCTTGCGGCACGCCTTTGCTCCAGCTGCCTGCCGATCACATCCTTGGGCCGTGATAGGCCCAGGCGGTTCATCTTGCCGATGACGGCGTTGCGGGTGACTCCGATCTCGCGGGCGGTTTGGCCGCATGAAAGGCCGGCATGGAGGCAACGCTTCAGCAGTTCGATGCGCTCCGAAGTCCAGGTCGCACAATTCGCGGACATGTTGATCGCCTTGCTCCGCGGATGATGGCCGAAATGAGCAGTTCTGAAGATGCGGCAGTGTTGCAAAGCTATGGTTAACAATTCGTTAATTCAGCCGCGTGGCCTTTCCGCTCGTCATTGCCGGCCTTTTTGGCGCGGCGCCTTGCACAGACAAAGCGGGCTGTGACTGCGATTTGGCTCGGCGATGGCGATTTGGACCATGGCCTCAATTTGAAATGATCCCCGAAGCGCCAGGTAATTCCAAAAATTCGACTACTTTCTGGGGGAGACTCCAAAAGGCGTTGTTCCTAGCAACCTCGATCGTGGAGAGGGAACATGCTTGGAATCGGCAGTGGATCTTTTGATCCCGAGACCCTCGTAATTCTCGAAACCGCCTTTGATGAAGCGTGGATAACTCTCAAAACGAACGGCAGCGGTAATATCAGGCCCGCCGAGCTCGCGCGACGAATCTGCCATCTCGCGATGGAAGGAGAGCGTGATCCCGTGCGACTGCACGACCGAGCGCTTGTGGGACTGATCCCGGCAACGATTTGGCGCGAGCTAAGCTAAGCCAAGATATCAGAACCAAACCTTGCCAACGAGCCGCCGCTGAAATGCTCCAAAATGACCGGGGTGCTCACGGTGCGGGGTGAGACACGGCGCAACAATCGAGACTGTTTCGTCTTACGCGCGCCGACTACGCGGGAAAATGGCGGCGGCCACCCCAATTTGATGCAGTCCGCGCGTTCAATCTCGTGTGGGATGATCGTGATGCGCCACCGAGCAAGCCGCTCGCACCCCGCGAACACCTTTGGTGAAGTCCAACCCTGAAAAGCTTTGAGCCCTGGGAGCGCGACGTCGCGATGCTTCGGTCACCGAATACGATCATGTGGTCGAGGCTGTGCCTTCTCAAAACCTCGCGACCGGTGAAACTTAGTGATTTCGGGCGCATTTGCGTCGGAAATTAAAAGATTCTTCCACAGATGAAAAGTTTTGCGTAGGCGCCGCCACCCCTTTAGGCTGTCGGCTACGCGGGAGGACCACGATCCGGCGCGGGCTCAGCGCCGGCTGTGGAGGCTCATGGCAAGCAAGACCAAGGAGACG
>VAZL01000590.1 GCA_005883445.1 Alphaproteobacteria bacterium
GGTTCATGATCATCCTCCCGGGACTGGTTGGTTGCGCAGACCGGCCGAGCGGAGGCGTTGATCCGCCGGCGGGGTCATGCTAGCAGTTGTCATATCATATGATGACCGGCGCGCACAGAGTGTCGAGGGCATGAGCAGGCCGAGCCTTTCGGTGACGCAGCCGCTGCCGGCGCCGCGATCGTTGACCGGCGAACTCGTCGCGCGTCTCACCGACGATATCACCAGCGGCAAGATCCCGCCGGGATCGCAGTTGCCCACCGAACAGGAATTGATCGCGGCGACCGGAGTGAGCCGCACCGTGGTGCGCGAGGCGGTGGCGGCCTTGCGCGCGGATGGACTCGTGGTCACGCGTCAAGGCGTCGGCGCCTTCGTCCCGGAGAACGCGCGCCGACCGCTGCGCATCGACGTCGATCCGTTGTCGCCGCTGCGCGCGGTTCTCGACGTGATGGAGTTGCGCACCGGCATCGAGATCGAAGCCGCGGGGCTGGCCGCCGATCGCGGCTCGGCGTCGCAGATCCGCAGGATCGTCGAGTGCTTCGATGCCGTCGGCGCCGCCCTCAAGCGCGGCGAAGACGCGGTCGCGCAGGATTTTGCGCTCCATTGCAGCATCGCGGACGCCACCGGAAACCCGCAGTTCAGGCGCTTTCTGGAACATCTCGGGCGCGTCATCATACCACGACAGACGATTCGCGGCGGGCCCGGCATCGCCAAGCGCGCCTACAGCGAAACCTTCCAGCGCGAGCACCGCGCCATCGTGCAGGCGATCCGCAACCGAGCCGTTTTGCAAGCGCGCGCGGCGATGCGCCGGCATCTCCTCAGCAGCCGCAAGCGCTACGAGCGCCTCGCTGCCAAGCTCGGCAGCCGCTAGCTGAAATTCTCGCTCTCCAACCGCGATGGGCACATCATGCAAACGGTTTTGGTCACCGGCGCAGCGGGCGGAATCGGCACGCGACTGCGCCAACTGCTCAAAGGCGTCTATCCCAACATTCGGCTGAGCGACGTCAAGCGGCCCGCCGACCTGGCGGCGGACGAGACCTTCGTCGAAGCCGATCTCGCCAGCATGCCGGCGGTCGAGACCGCCGTCGCTGGCGTCGACGGCATCGTGCATCTCGGCGGCTTCTCGGTCGAAGGACCGTGGGATACGATCCTGCAATCCAACATCATCGGTTGCTACAATCTGTTCGAGGCGGCGCGCCGCCACCGCGTCGAACGGGTGGTGTTCGCGTCGTCGAACCATGCGGTCGGCTTCTATCCGCGTCGGCGCCGCATCGGCGTGGACGCCGCGGTGCGTCCGGATTCCCGCTACGGCGTCAGCAAGGCGTTCGGCGAGGCGCTCGGCGCGCTCTATGCGTTCAAGCACGGACTGCGCGTCACCTGCATCCGCATCGGCAACTTCGGCGACGTGCCGGTCGACCGGCGGCGGCTCTCGATTTGGCTCGCGCCGCAGGACCTCGTGCAGCTCATCCGCATCGGCCTCGAGCACGCCGACATCCGCTACGAAATCCTCTACGGCGCCTCCGACAATGCGCGCGGCTGGTGGGACAACGCCGCCGCCTTCCGCCTCGGCTATCGGCCGCAGGGCCGCGCCGAGGAGCACAGCGCCGCGGCGCTCGCCGCCGACGCCAAGCTTGCGCCCGATCCGTTCGGCGACTGGTATCAGGGCGGGCCGTTTTGCAGCGATGAAAGAAGTGACGGAGTCGAACCCGCGCCGGCGTGAGTGAGACTGGCCCAGTTACAGACTGCGGCCGTCGAACGGCGTGGGCTTGAGCGCCGCGGCGTCGACGTCGTCGAGGCAGCGCACGTTGACCGCGATCATCTCGTCGCCCTTGGGACTCGTTCCGCGCGAGAACGCGCCCACGCCGCATTGCGGACAGAACAGGTGATGGATCGATTTCTTGCCGAACTGGTAGTCCTTGAGATCCTCGGCGCCGGCGCGCAGCGCGAAGCTTGCCGGCGGCACGAACGACCACAGCGCGCCGCGCTTTTGGCAAATCGAGCAGTTGCAGGCGACGACCTTGCCGAGATCGGTCGTCACCTCGAAGCGCACCTCGCCGCAATGGCAGCCGCCGGTATAGGTCTTGGGTGCGGACATAGGCCTGCGCCTTATGGGTGCTGAAACTCGATGCGCTTGTCCGGGCGCTCGAGGTCGACGTGCAACGCCTCGCACAGCCGGTTCGAATAATTCCACATGCCGCAGAACACCGTGAGCTCCACGATCTGTTTCTCGCTGAAGTGCTGCTTCATCGCGGCGAAGGCGGCATCGTCGTCGCGCGCCGTGAGCAGCGTCACGGCTTCGGCCCAGCGGATCGCCGCCTTCTGCCGGTCGTCGAGGTCGGGAGAGTGCATGTAGTCGCTGCCTTGCGCGGCTTTGATCTGCGCCTCGGTGAGCCCGATCTTCCTGCCCAGCGGCACGTTGTGCGACATGCAATAGGCGCTCTGGTTGAGCGCCGATGTCTTGATGATGACGAGCTGCTGGATCTTCACGTAGTCGGGGTCGGATTTGACGTTGGCGAGACGAATGGTCTCGTTCGGCAGCATCCAGCCCGCGAGCGCGGCCGGCTGATGCGCCAGCACCTGGGAGAAGTGGCTGATCCGTCCCCACTGCTTGCGCACGCCGTCGTAGACCTTGCGGGTATCGGCGTCCGCCTCTTCCGGCTTGATCATTCGCACGCGCGCCACGGCGACCTCCTGCGGCGAACCTAGCGCAAGCGCCCGGCGGACGCGAGCCGCACAGCTATGGGTTGCATCCGAACTGGATTGAATATTATAAAAACTACTCGTTATACGTGCAATTTTCCGTAGATAACAGGCGGAAACAGGGCGCCTCCGAGCCTTATTTTTCGACGCCTAGTGGCTCCTCCAGCCACCTCGGAGCCTCTCTACAATTCACAGTTGCACACCCTCGTTGGCGGCGGCAACGCTTTTGCGTTCGCGCGCGCTCGATCTCGCTGCCGGCGCTCCATGCACCATTTCAGATTTCGCTTGGCTTGCACGGTCGCGAACCGCCGAGGGCGCGCGAGCTTCCGCGGGTGAGGCTGCGAGGAGAGGTCGCAAACACCGG
>VAZL01000591.1 GCA_005883445.1 Alphaproteobacteria bacterium
TCAGAGATATCCGATTGCCTGCCGATTTCGCTTGCGCGGAATTGCTGCAAAACAGTCGCTCGTGCATCGATCGCCGCACGCCTGTGAGTTCGCCCAACGGACAATTCCTATGACGTGCGCCGCAAATGGAGCTGCGTATTGAGACCCCAAACAAAAGTATGAGAGGGACAACTAAAGTATGACAGCGACAAAACGCGAGTATGTGCGGGCAAAACCACCGAGTGAGCCGCATCAACTTGCGTACGATTGAGATATTGGGGGGCGAGTGACCTAATCGCAGGCGAGGACAGGGGCCGGCCCGACAGAAAGGGTGCAACGCCATGCTGACTTACCCGCAAGCTTCCAACGCTGCACGGCATGTCAACTTCGACGAAGCTTACGCCCGCGCCTTCGACGGTTCGCGGCCCGGATCAGGGGTAAAGCTCCTGCGGAGCGACAGCCGCTTCGATAAACGCGGGCAGCCGATCAACGGCCGGGCCCGGCGGCTTCCCCACGCCGACATCGGCGACGCAAGTAGCCGCGCACTCGAGATCACTCCCGCTGACGTCGTCAGCCGCCGCGCGCGCGCATGGGACGGCATCAAAGTCGAGATCATTCAATCAGCCACCCACGACAAGGTCGAATTTCGGTTCCAGAGCGCATGCCATTTGCTGCTCGTCTACGAAGAAGGCGTTCGCGACGAGGGCGAGAGCGTGGTCGGTGATCTGCTGCCGTCGACCTTGCGAACGCTCAGGCGCAAGCTCACCTTTGTTCCAGCCGGGCACGACTATCGCGAGTGGCAGCGCCCGCGCGTCCGCAGTCGCGTCGTCTGCTTCTATTTCGATCCCGCCAAGATGCCGATTCATGCCGATGCGAGCACAGGTCCGCTCACGCCCCGCTTGTTTTTCGAAAACAACGCGTTATGGGAGACGGCGGTCAAGCTGGCCACAGCCATCGAGGACGGGTCGGAACTCGACAGCTACTCTCAAGCGCTTGGGGTCGTAGTCGCGCACGAACTCCTGCGCAGCCATGCCCACGCTCGCCACCGCCTGCCGCCGGCGCGCGGCAGCCTTGCGGTATGGCAGCAGCGCCTCGTCGCCGCTTATATCGAAGAGCACCTCGGCGAGCCGATACCACTCACTGCGCTGGCGAAGCTCGTTCGTCTGAGCTCCTACTATTTCTGCCGCGCGTTCAAGCAATCCTTCGGCAATCCACCGCACCGTTATCACATCAATCGGCGCATCGAGCGCGCCAAGACACTGCTCGTGGATAGAGCAGCGTCGGTGAGCGAGATCGCACTGGAGCTCGGCTTCAGCGAGACCAGCTCATTCTCGGCGGCGTTTCGGCAAACGACCAGGATTACGCCGACCGAGTATCGGCGCGCTCTGGCATGAGGCCGCTGCCGCGCGTGAATGGAGGTCTATGATGGAAGGCGCAACTCTCGTTTCCGGCGGCACCACCCGATATCTGGAAGAAATTCGCCGCTTCCCGATGCTGGAAGCCGAGGAAGAAAGCGCGCTGGCCAGACGCTGGCGCGAGCACGGCGACGCCGATGCCGCCCACGAGCTCGTCACCAGCCATCTGCGCCTGGTGGTCAAGATTGCCGTGGGCTATCGCGGCTACGGGCTGCCAATCCCCGAGTTCATCTCAGAGGGGAATATCGGGCTGATGCAGGCGGCCAAGCGCTTCGATCCGGAGCAGGGCTTTCGCTTCGCCACCTATGCCATGTGGTGGATCAAGGCGGCGATCCACGAGTACGTCCTGCGCTCGTGGTCGCTCGTCAAGATGGGCACGACCGCCAACCAGAAGAAGCTCTTCTTCAACCTGCGCAAGGCGAAGAGCCGGATCGCAGCGCTCGAGGAAGGCGACATGCATCCC
>VAZL01000592.1 GCA_005883445.1 Alphaproteobacteria bacterium
TTGCGCGCGCTCATCTCAGCGAGGCCCGCGGGAATGCTCACGGCGCGCGGAGGAATGGCACCAGGCGAAAAAAAGAACACCAGGCTTTCGCCTGCGGGACGTCGGAACCACGACTCGAGGCGGGCGCGGCGCTTCGCGTTCAGGCCGAAGAAGTGGGGGTGCCGATCCAGGAATCGGCGCCCCCCGTAGCGCGCGAACGCGTAGAGCATGAGGCTACCCGCCGTCGCAGCCAGAGTGCTCACGGCAACGACGAGAACAAGCTGGGTCGTGTCAGTGGCAAGCGTGGCGGCGGCGACGGTGACGATGACTTCGGTGGGAACGAAATGCAGGATCATCGACGTCTCGGGACCGGGTAAGTCGTCAATGGCCGACTCAGCGATCCAACGATACAACGGCTGCTTGCTTACTCTGCAGCGGCGCGGTATGCAGCTTCCAGCGCGCGTACCAAGGAGGGATGCAGCGTTCCCAACTTGGGTGATTGTCCATGCGGCGCTGCCGGCGGCACCGAGAACCACTCCGTCGTATAGGGCAGATCGACCGTTTGCTTCAAATCGAATTTGGTGTCGTAACTGAGGCCCGCTGCTTGGTAGGCGGCGGGATTTCGGCTGCGCAGGATCGAAAACTCGCCCCGATGCAGCGTTGTCGTACGCTGGCTCGTACCATAAGCGACTCGGACCTCGAATTGGGGCGCGTCATCATCGAAGACGACCAGGATGAGGGCCGGGCGCGATTTGGGGCGGGGGCTGATGTTGTCCGGGAAATGGCACCAGACGATGTCCCCCGCCGTGGGCTCGCGCCACCATTGCGTCATTTGGACAACGATTGCCTCTCGACCAGGCTCGATCGGACCGAGCGCTTGGTCCCTTGCGGCACTCGCTTCTTGATCTGGCGCATTTGCGCCGCTAACAGGGGGCCTTCGTCTGGCTCGTATTGGGGCAGAACCTTCGCGGCGAGTTCGTGCAGAGCAAGGTGGATGGCCTGCGTTTCGTCGACACCCAGACGCTCGGCCAAACGCTTAGCCGTCTTGCGCGTGATCCCGGACGGGCTATCAACCGTACGGTAGCGAAAAGCGATCTGAATTTTAGCGCTGCGGGTCGTCATGGTGGATACGCGTCCTGGCTAGATATCTCAAAGATATCTAATATGAGCGGCCTTGTCAATGGGCTCTCGACCACCGTCCGAATGAGTCGCGATGGCGGAGCTTCACAAACTGGATGCCGGTCATTCAGGGTTCGCTAAGACCTGCGGATTAGAAATCCCTTGGTCGTAGCCGTCCGTTGCGACGGCGTGGTTGTCAGGCGCGCCGTCGATGCCCGGGACTTGTCTTCCGGCATTGCTGTGGATGCCGCGTCGGTCAACTTACAGCCAACAGTATCATCCATAGGAAGAAAGCCGCGCCAGTCAACAATCTTGACCAAAACGGCCGGTAGTATTTTCGGCTGGTTTGCCGACTTTTCTCCCGTGGAGAATCGGCGAGCTTTATGAATATTACCGGCCTCGTGGAGCGCGCCAACGTGGAGGCTACACGTATCACCTAGTCAGGCAGGTGTGGTTGCAAATACTTCGGGCTGGCTTCGACGCCGAAGCCTACGTGCAACGCGACGCTTATCCACTTGCGTCGCCGAGCGGAGCTTCTCTGGCAAGCGTTCTCTCCAACCATTGGCGAACGAGATTTGAAACCGGCGCGAATAGATAGCCGCGGAATCGATGCTCGAAGAAGTGGCCCGCTCCTGGGATCAGCTCGAGACGTGCGTTCGAGTTGTTATTTCGCGTTAACGCTGCGTACATCCATTCGCTGTTTTCCTTCGGCGCGACCATGTCCTCGGTTCCATGGATCAGCAGTACCGGCATCGTGATCCTGGTTGCATAGAAAATGGGCGAGATCTGTCGGTAATAGTCTGGATCGTCCTCCGGCCGCGCCCCGTATGCCTCGGCAAGCATCGCGAAGCGGCTCGGAGAGTGCTCGCGCAGCGCATTCATATATCTCGCAATGTCGATGGGAGGACTGAGTGCAATGGTCGATTTGATCCGCTCGTCTTCGGCCGCCGCCCGCAGGCTGGCACTCCCGCCACGCGAGTGGCCAACGACCGCGATTCGGTCTGGGTCGCCCTTGCCGCTTTCCAACAGGTATGACACAGCATTTCGAACGTCTGCCACGTCGCGCATCTGGTGGCGTACGGCGCGCGGGCGGTAGCCTTGCACCAAGACGGTGTAGCCCGATGCAGCGAGCGGCTTCGCAAGCCAGCTCATCTCGTCGATCCTCGTCACGCGACTAGGGGAGACGACAACCGCGGGATTGCAGGCTCGAAGACTCAGCGGCTCGTAGAGCAAAGCAGCGACCGATTCCCCTTCGCTTATGAACGAGGTCCGGGTGCGTGTCGGGCCGTCGCCCGACGCCTGCCCATCCACTGGGTTCAATGCCAGATTGGGCCGACGATTCGGGCGAGCTCCCGGTTCTCTTGGAGTTTGCCGGCCACGACCGAGCCAAGGGCAGTCGGCGTTCCAGGGCTTGGTGACAGTCCGACCTCCATCAGGCGCCGTCGCACGTCGGGATCCGCGAGAACGGCGTTGATCTCGTAATTCAGTCGCTCCAGAATGTCGGCG
>VAZL01000593.1 GCA_005883445.1 Alphaproteobacteria bacterium
CTTCTGCGTGTGAAAGGTGTGCTCGAACACGTGCGCGGCCTCGGCGAAGGCCTTGTCGACATCGCCCCGCCGCAGCTTGAAATCGAGCGCGATGTTGGTGCCCTTGCGACCCTTGAGGTGCTTGAGATCGGCGAAGGTGCCGGCCGGCTTGAGTTCCTCGTGCACCAGCGTCTTGTTGTCGGCGGCCTCGACCTCGTCGAAGACCGCCGGCAGTTCCTCGTATTCTGCGACGATGAGCTGCGCCGCCTCCTCGGCGACGTGCGGGTCGGCGGCGAGCACGACCGCGACCGGTTCGCCGACGAAGTGCACCTTGTCGATCGCCAGGATCGGCTGATCGTGGAATGCCGGCCCGTAATAGGGTGAGGGGATGACCTTGCGCACGTCCTCTGACGTGACGACGCGATGGACCCCGGGCACCGCCTTCGCGGCGCGCGTGTCGATCGACCTGATGCGGCCATGGGCGACGGTGCTGCGGAAGATCTTGGCGTGCAGCATGCCGGGAAGCCGCATGGTGTGGGTGTATTCGGCGCGCCCGGTGACTTTGTCGCGCGCCTCGAGCCGCGGCAGCGAGCGCCCGACTTGCGCGCCGACCGGGGCGTCTTGCATGGTGTTCGTTGCCATCAGTGGGTCGCTCCGCTGCCGTCGAGCGCCTGGCGCACCGCGCGCGCGACATAGACGCGCGTGAGTTCGCGTTTGTAGGCGGCCGAGCCACGCACGTCCGAAATGCACTCGGCTTCGTCGGCGGCGGCATCGCCGGCGCGCGCGAGAGTTCTGTCATCGATGGTCGCGCCGGCCAGCGATCGTTCCGCAGCCTTGAGCCGCGTAGCCTTCTCGGTCGCGGCGCTGACGACGACGCGCGCGGACTTGACCGTCGCGCCTTCGGCCTCGAGCGCAACCGCGACGCCGAGCGCCGGCCAGTCCTCGGCCGAGCCGGTGGTGACCTTGAGATAGGCCGCGCGCGATCGGCCTTGCGCCGGGATGCGCAGCTCGGCGATCAGCTCGTTCTTCGCCAGCACCGTTTCGAAATAGCCGGTGAAGAGGTCTTCGACCGCGATCGTGCGCTCGCGCGTGCGCGCGCCTTCGCGTCCGACCACCGCGACCTCGGCGCGCAGCGCAATGAGAACGGGCGGCAAGTCCATGTGCGGATCGCCGTGCGCGAGATTGCCGCCGATGGTCGCCACGTTGCGCACGCGGATGTTGGAGAGGCGCCGCATGGTGCGCGTGATTACCGGGGCGGCCCGCGCCACCTCGGGCGAGCGCTCGACCGCCGCGAGCGGCGTCATGGCGCCGATGGTGAGCGCGCCGTCCTTTCCCGCCGCAACGCTCGAATAGCGCGCGCCGAGCTTGCGCAGGCTCACCAAGCGCGTGGGGCGAAATACGCCCGCCTTCATCATCAGCATCAGCGCGGTGCCGCCGGCGATCGGCCGGACCGTGGAATCGTCGGGGTCGAGCAGTGCGATGGCTTCATCCAGCGAAGCGGGCTCGACGAGTTCGAATGGAGTCATGTCGCGGTCTCGGACGTGGACTTCGAATCGGCAAATGCCGCCCGCATGCGCTCGGCGAAGAGCCGTTCCATCTCCTTGGCCTTGGCGCGCAGCACCGGCTGGCCGAGGCTGCCGAGCTTGCCGGTCAGCGCCGCCTCGATCTCGTAGCTTACCTTGGTGCCGCCGTCGTCCTCCATCAACCGGGTCAGCGAGCGGGCGGTGAGCCGCCCGACGATGCCGAGCGGCGTTCCCTCGATCTTGGCCTCGATCTCGCGCGGCGGATCCGCCCGCGCGACCTCGACCGCGACGTTGAACTTGAATTTGAGGTACGCGACCTTGGCGTCCAATACCGCGGTGTAATGGTCGCCGTCGATTTCGTTCAAGTCCCGCACCCCCTCGACGCAGGACGCGAAGAAGCGCGCATCGCGCAGCTTTGCGAACACCGCCGCGCGCGGCGCCTTGAGGTAGATGTCACCCGCGAACTTCATGGTCGCGTCACCGGCACGGCGCGCGCGCCTGTTTTCACGTCTGGCGAACGGTATTGCACGCGAACGACGAGCCCCGGCGGAACGGTCCAAGAGATGAACGGTCCATGAGGATGGGACGACGTGAGGACCGCGGCAAGAATAGTCGCGCATCGACCGGAGGAGGTCAAAAGGCGGGCCTGCCGACGGCCATGTCAGTTGGTCCCGGGTTGGACCCACCGGCCGCTCATGGGGGATGTTTTTCGGCAAAACGGTGCTATTTTACCTAAATTAAAAAGCAAAGTTCCCGGAACGGATGGCCTGCTTCGGCGTTGACTGCGCGCTCAAGGGAACGATCGAAGCGAAGTCGACAACAGAACGAGGGACGCCATGTGGATCTCGCTCTTTACGCTCGCATGTGGGGCCGCCGTTTGTCTGAGCGTCGCAGCTATTCTGATGGAGCGCGGCGGGCAGCCCCTGCGCCGATAGCGAAACCGAACGTGGCAGGACCTGAGCGGCGGGCGGCCCCGGGCCGCCCGCCTTTGTTTTGCGCACCATCGGCATTTGCGCCGCGCCAATGCCTGCGCTTTGCCCGACCGCGACGGGCGATTGTCCTTTTGCCCAAATTATCGTCTCTTAAGTCGTCGTCGCCGGTAAACGTCGGCGCGACACGTGCCCTCGCCCCGCCATAGCGCGTTGAAGACGCGCGTGAACGCGCTTACGGCGGGGAGAGGGCACAATGGTGTTGCCATGACTTCAATTGGGTGAGGGGCGCACTCGCGAAGGGCCCCTTACCCCAGCCCTCTCCCCGCTTGCGGGGAGAGGGAGCAGACCGAACCAGCGTTTGTCGCGCATCCGGGCC
>VAZL01000070.1 GCA_005883445.1 Alphaproteobacteria bacterium
CGCCCCTTGGAATGGCCAGCTCATTCTGCCCGACGTGGCGCGCCTCCTGCTCGACGGCGGTGTGCGCGGCTTCGTGTTCGTGCTCGCGGGCGAACATCGCAGTTATCGCAAATACGCGCGCGCCGTCGCGAAGGAGGCAGAGGTCAAAGGGGTGGAGGCATTCATTCGCTTCACCGGTCATTGCCGCGACATGCCGGCGGCGTTTGCCGCCGCCGATACCGTGGTGGTGCCCGCGATCGAGGCGCCGGTGTTCGGCCGCGTGGTGGCCCAAGCGCAAGCCATGGGCCGGCCGGTCGTCACGTCCGATATCGGCATTTTGCCCGAGCACGTGGCGGCGCCGCCGGAAATGCCGGAAGAGGTGCGCACGGGGTGGGTGGCCAAGGCGGGCGACGCGGGGGAATTTGCCCACGCGCTCGGCGAGGCGTTCGCCCTCGACGAAACCGCCTACCGCACGATGTCCGAGCGCGCGCGGCACTTCGCCGAATACATGTTCTCTCCACGCAACGCCGTGGTCGCGACCCACGCCGTCTACGGTGCGCTGCTGGCGCAACCTCTAGCGGATAGCGGGGAACGCGTTGGCTCGGCCGCGAAACGGACGGAAGGCCGTTGACTTATGCGCGGATTGTCCTGATCCTTCGTCACCCTGCGGTAGCAGGGACGTTGCAACGGCATGAGGAGAGCAGAGCCATTCGTCGCCCAATGAGACCCGCGCAGCCCGCCCCGAAGGACGGCCCGCGCATCAACGAGGAGATCCGTGTTCGTGAAGTCCAATTGATCGACCAGGCCGGCCACAATCACGGGCCGACTGAAATCCAGATCGCTTTGGACAAGGCCCAGGAGGCCGGGCTTGATCTCGTCGAGATCGCCCCCAATTCGTCCCCGCCCGTCTGCAAAATTCTCGATTACGGCAAATACAAATACCAGGCGCAGAAAAAAGCGGCGGAAGCCCGCAAGAAACAGAAGATCGTCGAGGTCAAGGAGATCAAGCTCCGGCCGATGATCGACGACCACGATTACGACGTGAAGATGCGCTCGATGCAGCGCTTTTTCGAAGAGGGCGACAAGGTCAAGGTCACGCTGCGCTTCCGCGGGCGCGAGATGGCGCACCAGGAGCTGGGCTATCAGCTTCTCAATCGCGTCAAGGACGACACCTCCAAAGTCGCCAAGGTCGAGCAGGAGCCGCGCTTCGAAGGCCGCCAGGTTGTGATGGTGTTGGCGCCGCGGTGAGGGCGGCACGCCGCGCCAAAGGGCCAAAAGGCGGCCCGTGACGGAAGACCTGGCGCCCCGAAGACCTGGCGCCCCTTTGCTTCCTTGAGCCGGCGAAGGCCCATAGCGCCCATCAGCCCGGGTTCTGGTTGTATTTCGCGGTCGCCTCTGCCATAACGCCGCCCTTCCGCCGCCCGGCCGAAAAGGGCTGCCGTGGCGACGGTAATCAGCACGCTCAAACGAGCGCATCCGGCCGGCCGGGTCATGCCTGCCGCCGCAAAGGAGAGCCAAATGCCCAAGCTCAAGACCAAATCCGGCGCCAAGAAGCGCTTCAAGGTGACCGCGAGCGGGATGGTGCTCTACCAGCAATCCCGCAAGCGCCACGGCATGATCAAGCGCACCAAGAAGCAGATCCGCCAATTGCGCGGCACCGCCGTGCTGTTCAAGACCGACGGCGATAAGATCAAGAAATACTATTTGCCGAACGGCTGATCGCCCGCGGCCGTCCACCGGCGGCCGTCCGCACTCAATCGTCGCACGCTATCAGTCAGGAGATCAGCCATGGCACGCGTCAAGCGCGGCGTCACCGGACACGCCAAGCACAAGAAAGTCTTGAAGGCCGCCAAGGGCTATTACGGCCGACGCAAGAACACCATTCGCGTCGCCAAGCAGGCGGTGGAGAAGGCGAACCAGTACGCCTATCGCGACCGCAAGCGCCGCAAGCGCACGTTCCGGGCACTCTGGATCCAGCGCCTCAATGCCGCGGTGCGCCCGTTCGGGCTGACCTACAGCCGGTTCATCGGCGGCCTCGGCAAGGCCGGACTGTTGGTCGATCGCAAGGTGCTGTCTGATCTTGCGATCACCGAGCCCGCGGCCTTTGCGGCGATTGTCGAGAAGGCCAAAGCGGCAATCGCGGCATAGGCGTGAGAGGACGAAGGATGGGCGACGGAGACGATGTTGCCTTCTGTCCTGTGCCGTCCGTCCTGCGAACTAGACGATGATCGATGTTCACTATGTGCAATGCATGGCCCGCTATAACCGCTGGCAAAACGAGAACCTTTACGGCGCTGCCGACACGCTGTCCGACGCCGAGCGGCGACGCGACCGCGGGGCGTTCTTCGGCTCGATCCACGCCACCCTCAATCACCTGCTCTGGGCCGATCGCATCTGGATGAGCCGCCTTGCCGGCACGCCCCACCCCGACGGCGGCATTCCCGAATCCGTGGCGCTTCATAGCGATTGGGACGAGCTGAAGCGCGAGCGCAAGGCATTCGACGCGGTCGTGATCGACTGGGCCGACCGGCTCGACGCCGCGTCGCTCGCAGGCGAGCTCGCCTATTACTCCGGCGCCATCAAGCGGGAAGTGCACAAGCCGACATGGCTTCTGGTCACACATATGTTCAACCATCAGACGCATCATCGCGGCCAGGTGCATTGCATGCTGACGCAGGCCGGCGGCAAACCCGGCGATACCGATCTGCCGTTCCTGCCGACCTAGCGACCGGGCCGGCGCGCGGCGGTGAAGTAGCGCGAAGGCCTTGTAATGCGCTCGAACCCAAGACGCTGCGCTGGCGCAGTGGAGCAGGATCAATGACCGACCTTCGCGCGCTCGAGACCGAACTCCTCGCCGCCGCGGCGGCCGCCAAGGACGAAGCCGCGCTCGAAGCCGTGCGGGTGGCGGCGCTCGGCCGCAACGGCTCGGTGTCCGCGCTGTTGAAAACGCTGGGCACGATGACGCCGGAGGCGCGCAAGGAGCAAGGGCCGCTCATCAACAGCCTCAAAGACCGACTCAGCGCCGCGATCGCCGCGCGCAAGGACGCGCTGCGAGGGCTGGCGCTGGAGCAGCGGCTCAACACCGAGACCGTGGACGTCACGCTGCCGGTGCGCGAGCCGCCGGCGGAGATCGGCCGCGTCCATCCCATCAGCCAGGTCGTGGACGAGCTCACCGCGATCTTCGCCGACATGGGGTTCGCGGTCGCCGAAGGGCCCGATATCGAGACCGACGACTATAATTTCACCAAGCTCAACTTCCCGGAAAGTCATCCGGCCCGCGACATGCACGACACCTTCTACTTCAATCCGAAGCCCGACGGCTCGCGGCTGCTGCTGCGCACGCATACCTCGCCGGTGCAGATCAGGACCATGCTGGCGCAGAAGCCGCCGATCCGCGTCATCATTCCCGGCCGCACCTATCGCAGCGACAGCGATCAGACCCACACGCCCATGTTCCACCAGCTCGAGGGGCTCGTCATCGACAAGGGTTCCCACCTCGGCCATCTGAAATGGATCCTGCAGGAATTCTGCAAGGCGTTCTTCGAGGTCGATCAAGTCAAGATGCGCTTCCGCCCGTCGTTCTTTCCGTTCACGGAGCCCTCGCTCGAGCTCGATATCCAATGCCAGCGCGACAAGGGCGAGATCCGATTCGGCGAGGGCGAGGATTGGATGGAGATTCTCGGCTGCGGCATGGTGCATCCCAACGTGCTGCGCAATTGCGGTCTCGATCCCGACGAGTATCAGGGCTTCGCTTGGGGCCTGGGGATGGATCGCATCGCCATGCTCAAATACGGCATGCCGGATCTTCGCCCGTTCTTCGAGGCCGACGTGCGCTGGCTCGCCCATTACGGCTTCCGCCCGCTCGACTTCCCCACGCTTGCAGGAGGACTGAGCAACTGATCATTCTCGTTGCAAGTCGCCATGATCCAATCCGTGGATCGCTTGCCGTTCGAGACGATCACACACGGCTCGCTGCCGCTGCCGAGCCTCTCCTGCAAACGGGAGAGGGAATAGATCCCGAGTCCGCGGAATGATGAAATTCACCCTCGCTTGGCTCAAGGAGCACCTGGACACCGACGCGCCGCTTGCGGCGATCGTCGACAAGCTCACCATGATCGGGCTCGAAGTCGAGAGCGTCGCAGACCGGGGCAAGATGCTGGCGCCGTTCATCATCGCGCGGGTGATCTCGGCCGAACGGCATCCGAACGCGGACCGGCTGCGCGTGTGCATGGTCGATACCGGCGCGGGCGATCCGGTGCAGGTCGTGTGCGGGGCGCCCAATGCGCGCGCGGGCATGAAGGGCGTGTTCGTTCCCCCGGGCGCGTACATCCCAGGCAAGAACATGACGCTCGCGGTCGGCACAATCCGCGGCGTCGAGAGCCGCGGCATGTTGTGCTCGGGATTCGAACTGCAATTGTCCGACAACCACGAAGGCATTTTGGACCTCCCGCCGGACGCGCCCGTCGGCGTGCGTTACGCAGAATGGGCGCATCACGACGATCCGGTGATCGAGATCAATCTGACGCCGAACCGCCGGTCAACGGGCGGTTCCCATGCCCGGTGAAGGTGACGCTCGACTTCGGGACGACGCCCTCGCTCTGCCCCGCTTTCGCGTTGCGGCTGGTGCGCGGGGTGAAAAACGGCCCCTCGCCCGCATGGCTGCAACGCCGGCTCGTCGCGATCGGCTTGCGTCCGATCAACGCGTTGGTCGATACCACCAATTTCATCACCTACGATCGCGGCCGGCCGCTGCACGTGTTCGACGCCGCCAAGCTGCACGGCAATCTCACCGTGCGGCGCGCGCGCGATGGCGAAACCCTGCTCGCGCTCGATGGCAAGCGCTACGCGCTCGATCCGACCATCTGCGTGATCGCCGACGAGACCGGCGTGGAATCCTTGGCCGGCATCATGGGTGGCGAGGCCACCGGCAACTCCGACGCGCGCTATCGTTTCGAGCGCGGCGTCGATCCGGCCTTCATGCTGCCGGGGCTCGAGCTTGCGACCAGGATGGTGCTCGATCTCTGCGGCGGCGAACCGTCGGAGGTCACGGTCGCGGGCACGCCGGAGGTGCCCGCGCGCATCATCGATTTTCCACTCGACGAACTGCCGCGGCTCACCGGCCTGACGGTCGACCAGCGCGAGGTCGAGCGCGTGCTCGGCCGACTCGGCTTCTCCGTCGCCGGCACGGGCAAGAACCTGAAAGTTACCGTTCCTTCGTGGCGGGGCGACGTCGAGGGCAAGGCCGATCTGGTGGAGGAAGTGGTGCGCATCCTCGGCGTCGACCGTGTTCCGGCGACGCCGTTCGACCGCGGCGATGCTCCGCGCAAGCCGGTGCTCACGCCGATCCAGCTGCGCACGCGCAAAGCCAGGCGCGCGCTCGCCGCGCGTGGCCTGCTCGAGGCGGTGGCCTGGTCGTTCATCTCGAAGGCGCAAGCCGAGCTGTTCGGCGGCGGAAACGCAGAGCTTGCGCTCGCCAATCCGATTGCGTCCGACCTATCCGACATGCGGCCGAGCCTGATTCCCGGGCTTGCCGCCGCGGCGCAGAAGAACGCCGACCGCGGCTTTGCCGACGTGGCGCTGTTCGAGGTCGGGCAAGTCTTCCGCGGCGATCGGCCGCAGGACCAGCTCACCGCTGCCAGCGGCGTGCGCCGCGCGCTCGCCAAGGTGACCGGCATCGGCCGGTCGTGGTCGCCGCCTGCCGGCGAGGTCGACGCCTTCGATGCCAAGGCCGACGCGCTCGCCGTGCTGGCGGCCGCCGGCGCGCCGGCACAGGCGCTGCAGGTCGTGCCGGGCGGGCCGCCGTGGTTCCATCCGGGACGCTCGGGCACGATCCAGATCGGGCCGCAGAACGTGCTCGGTCACTTCGGCGAACTGCATCCGCGCGCGCTCGAAGCGCTCGATGCCGAGGGCCCGCTGGTCGCCTTCGAGGTGATCCTGGAAAACATCCCGCAGCCGAAGGCGAGGGCCACGCGAGCGCGGCCGGTTCTGGAGCTTTCACCGTTTCAACCGGTGGAGCGAGACTTCGCCTTCGTGGTCGATCGCACGGTCAAGGCCGCCGACATCTTGCGCGCGACGCAGAGCGTCGATCGCAAGCTCATCACCAATGTCACCGTGTTCGACGTCTACGAGGGCGAAGGGATCGAGCCCGGCAAGAAGTCGATCGCGATCACGGTGACGCTGCAGCCGCGGGAAAAGACCATGACCGACGCGGAGATCGAGGCGGTAGCCGCGAAGATCGTCGCCGAGGTCGGCAAGCGGACGGGCGGGGTATTGCGGGCGTGAACGCTCACAAGCGCTTGCTCGGGCCGCCGAGAAGCTTCACCACCGCATCGGCCGCACGCTCGCCCGATTCCCAGGCGCCGTTGACGCTGCCCCACAGCGTCTCATGCGTGGCTTCTCCAGCCAAGAAGATACGGCCGCTGAGCGGCTCCGCCAGCACCTTGCGCGAGGACTGGGCGCCGGGCGCGGCGGCAGAGATGGCGCCGAGCACCCACGGCTCGTTGTTCCAGCGCGTGGCGTGGCGGCGTTTGACCGCGCTTTTCATGTCGGCGCCGTAAAGCCCACCGAGCCAGTTGATCGCAAAATCGATCATCGCGGCCTCACCCTTGGCGGAGAGATCGCGCCCGAAACTGCCTCCCACGTCGACGACGCAAATCGTCGAACCGCCCATGTTGCCGAAGATCGCAGCGGTTTGCCTGCTCTCGCTTTTCTCGAACACCAGCTCATCGGCGCGCAAGCCGAGCAGATTGCCGGTCAATTCCAGCGCCACGTGATCGCGGCTGCCGAGCTTGAGCTTGGCGGCAGCGTCGAGATGGCGCTTGGGCAAATCGGGCGCCAACTTGATTTTTCCGCTCGTGAGCACATTGGTCGAGACGGTGATGATGACCGCGCTGGTCTTGAACTGACCTTTCGGCGTGTCGACCTCGATGCGCGCGCGGCTCCACCATTCGATGGTTTTCACCGGCGTTGCCAGCAACAGTGGGAGGGGGGCCGCGAGCTTCGCGAGCAGCGCGCCAAATCCCTGGCGGCAGAACGCGCCGTTGTCGCGCTCGCCCGAGCGGGAGAGATCAGCGGTCGAAACGTCCGCGAGTTCCTTGCTGCAGCCGTAAGGCCCTAGCACGAATTCGATCGTCGGCCGCCTTTCGCCCAGATCCTTCGGCAACACCTGGGTACAGGCGACGTCACTCTTACGCGCCGCATCCGCGATGGCGGTGTTGGCGCGCACGAGGCTGGACAGAAAGTCCTCCATCTCGCTTTCGCGGGCGTAGCGCCGTCCGATGCGCACGCGCTGGCCAGGCGGGGCCGCATAGATGTCGAGCCCGGACTGCACGGCAAGCTTCGCCAGCGGATTGATGTCGGCCGCGTAAATCCAATGGGCGCCGCGATCGTAGGGTATGCCGAAAGTCTTGGTATCGGTAATGCAGCGTCCGCCGACCTGATCCGCGGCCTCGAGCACGACAAACTGTTTGCGTGCGGCCGCAAGCCGCCGCCCGGCAGCGATGCCGGCGGCACCCGCCCCCACGATGACGGCATCGACCCAGCCGGAGCGCGGCACCTCGGGTGCCGGCGCGGGGCGCGGCGCTGCAAGCGCGGGCGCGGCCGTCAGGACCGCGGCGGAGGAGGCGAGGAAGGATCGACGGCTCAAACGTCTCATGGCGCACAGGGTGTCAAGCGTTGCGAGGTCTACCACGGAACGCGCGTGCCGCGCGTCGGAAATCTTGTCTCATCGTCGCATGCTTGCGGTATCGCCACAGCGATGCCTTATTCAAGGCCGGCACCCAACGGAGCCGGAACCAAGGCAGGGAGACAACGATGATCGACGCGGCCGTCAAAGCGCTCGCTCAGATGTTCGCGCCGCCGTTTCGGTGGGTGCTGTTGAAATCCGCCGGGCTTGCCCTTTTTCTGATTGTGCTTATCGCCATCGGCCTTCATCGATTGCTGCTTTGGCTCGCAACCACCGGCGCGAATTGGGCGGAGACGGTATTCGGCGTCAGCGCACACGCGCCGCTGTCGATCCTCATCTGGATTGTTTCTGTCGCCGCGGGCCTCGGCATCATCGTCGGATCGGTGTTCTTGATGCCGGCGGTCACCGCCTTGGTCGGCAGCTTCTTCGTCGACGACATCGCGCTCGAGGTGGAACGCACTCACTATCCCGCCGAGCCTGTCGGCAGGCCCCCGCCGCTGATGCGGGCGCTCGCCGAAGGCCTGAAAACGGCTTTGCTCGCGGTCTTGGTTTATCTCATCGCGCTGCCGTTTCTCCTCTTCGCCGGCGCCGGCCTCCTCATTTTTTTCTTCGCCAGCGCCTATTTGCTCGGCCGCGAATATTTTGAATTGGCAGCCATGCGCCATCAGCCCATGGCCGAGGCCAAACGACTGCGCAAAACGCACCAGAGCACGGTGTTTCTCGCCGGCATGTTCATCGCCGCCTTCGTGTCGATCCCGATCGTCAATCTCGCGACGCCGCTGTTCGCCATGGCTTTCATGGTGCACGTGCATCAACGGATAATGCACGACACCCGACTGCGGCTAGACCAGAACACGCGTCCGCGGATAGATAAAGCGCGATAAACGCAATTGTCGTTCTGCCTCTTCCTGCATCGGCGGCGCGCCGTTCGCCGTCATTTGTCCGCCAGCTTCGTCACGGCGACCTTCACCGTGCCGTCGGCCTCCGCGCTCACGCGCAGCGTTTTGGCGTCAAACTCGATGTCGACGAGTCGCAGATCGGTGACGGCGGCGTCGACGCTAACGCCGTCGGCGCTCTTGCGAAAATCGGCGATTGCCGCCTCGATGCTCTTGCGGGCATTCGCGGCGAGCGGCACGAGATCAACCACCGCGTTTTCCGCCAGCGCCTGTTCCAGATAAGGCACCGCGGCGCGCGCGGCCGTCCCCAGCAAGCCGAACGCGGCCTGCGATTCGACGTCGAGCGCGATGTCGTTCAGACGCAGCGTCTGATGCGCGCGGTCGAGCACCGGCCGGCCCCACACGTGGACCGTTGCTTCGGCGCCGAGACCGAACCAACTCTTGTTCTCGTTTGCCTTGACGCGCAGCGAGAGCAGCAGCCGGTCGCCCGATGCCGCCAGATTCAAGCTCCGGATCGTGGCGCTGAACGCGCTGCTCTTGTCCTCGGGGAAAGTTTTTCCTTTAAGCTGCGCCTCGAGCAACCGATTCACTTCGGTGAACGGAATATCGATCGGCACCGCGATATTGACTCGGCCCTGCTCGATCTGCGGAACGAGTTCCAATTGCGCCGGGAACGGGCAATCGGGCTTGGTCTCATTGGGCACGATCCGGGTCTGCGCCTCCACGCCGATGGTCAGCGTGACCGCGGTGCCGTCAATGTGCGGCTGCCCCGCGAAGGCTCGCGTTGGGCGAAGCTCCAACCACAGATTAGGCATGCCGGCCGCCGCCGCGCCGAGCGAGATCGAGCGGCACATCTTGGCCCACTCGCGCCGTGCCGCCACTTCGAGAAACGGATCATCGCGCAGGCGCGCCTGCAGCGCCGTCACCTGTTCGTTGACGGCGCGATCGAGGAGCGGCTTGAGTTCGTTCGATACGCTCAGCTTCGTGCCGAGGACCGGCAGAGACGCATCGGCCAGCGCAACCTGAGGCGTAAGGTTGGGCTCCACCCGCCACGCCGGCAGGAGCGACGGACTGGCCGTGAGCGTGACGTTGCCGCGAATATCGGCACGCTGATCGAGCGTCTTTCCCTGCAGGTTCTGAATCCCTTGGCCGAGACGGCCGCCGAGCAAGCCGCCGAGCGCGCCCGCGAGATTGCCTGCGTCACCGGAGACTTGCCCGGTCGCCCGGAAGGTTCCGGAGAGCATGGTCGACACCACGAGCGCATTCGGCCGGCCGCTGACCGCGAGCGGGCTGCGCGCGACCGTCCAATCGATTTCGGCGTTGGACAGCAATTGCGGCAGCGGGTTCTCGCGCTTGCCCACGAGCTGGCGCGGCGCCGCCGTCTCCAGTGCGCTGTGGATCGCGGAGAGCGCAATCGCCGCGGGCGTCACGATCACCGATTTGCGGGCGACCGGCGCCAGCGGCGGCACCTCGACCAGCGCCGGCCGTTGCTCCTTCGGACCAGGCGAAATCCAGCTCAACGCCCAAATCGCGGCGCCGAATGAGACGATGGCGACCAGCACGCCGATGACGATCTTGCCCCAGGGCAAATGCACGCTCGCGCCTTCCTCCGAATTGCGGCCGAATCTCATTGCCCGCCGATCGTGGTGCCAGCAAGGCGGCGGGCCTCCACAGGGCAGTCGTTCAGTGCTCCGATGCGGGACGATTGACCACAGTTTTCCCTGGCCACTTGCAGAGGTCGGCAATCAGGCACCTCTCGCACAGGGGTCGACGCGCCAGGCAGACGTAGCGCCCGTGTAGAATCAGCCAGTGGTGGGCATGGTGCTTGTATTTCGCCGGCACCACGCGGTCGAGCTTGAGCTCGACCTCGAGGGGCGTCTTGCCGGTTGCCATGCCGGTGCGATTGCCGACGCGGAAGATGTGGGTGTCAACCGCGATGGTGGCCTCGCCGAAAGCGACGTTGAGCACGACATTTGCGGTCTTACGGCCCACCCCGGGCAGCGCCTCCAACGCCTCACGCGTGCGGGGGACCTCGCCGCCGTGTTCGTCTGCGATTTTCCTCGACAACGCGATGAGATTCTTCGCCTTGGTGCGGAAGAGGCCGATGGTCTTGATCAACCCCTGCACCCGCTCCTCGCCGAGTGTGGCCATCCTTTCCGGCGTGTCGGCGGCGGCGAACAGCGCGGGCGTCGCCTTGTTGACGCCGGCGTCGGTCGCCTGCGCCGAAAGCACCACCGCGACGAGCAGCGTGAACGGGCTGATGTGCGTGCGGCAGCGCGCCGGCGGCGGCCACGTGGTCGGCGGCCGAACGCTTGGCCGCAGTTTTGACTTTAGCCGCCTTGCGCGCGCGAGACCGACGCAGGCTCTGCGCGGTTCTCCGAGGCGCTTTGCGGGCGGTTCTGCGGGCCACCCTGCGAGGTGTCTTGCGAGCCATAGTTTCGGTATAGTGAGCTCCATGGCACCCGACAACGACCCCACCCAAGAACCCGCGATCTTTTCGGCCGTGCTCACCCCGCACCGCTCGCTCAGCCGCAAAGGCTTTCTGGCGTTGATGCTGGTAGCGGGCGGAGCGAGCCTCGCGATGGGAACGACATTTCTCCTCGTCGGCGCCTGGCCGGTGTTCGGCTTCTGCGGGCTCGACGTGCTGCTGCTCTATTGGGCGTTCAAGGTGAGCTACCGCCGCGCCAAAGCCTACGAGCAGGTCACCGTCACGTCCTCCGAGCTCACCGTGCGTCAGGTCAGCCACCGCGGACGGATCAGCGAATGGACGCTCAATCCGCTCTGGGTTCGGCTCGACCGCGTCGTGCATGCCGAGTTCGGCATCGAGCGGCTGTTTTTGGTTTCGCGCGGGCGGCGACTCGCGATCGCGGGGTGCCTCGGACCGCAGGAGAAGGAAAGCTTCGCGCTCGCGCTGTCGGCGGCGCTGGGCGAGGCCAAGCGTGGACCAACGCGCACCGTGTTCGACTAGGGGTTTGGCGCGCAGAAACCGGGTGGCCGGGCCATCGACCGCGGCCTAGGGAGGCAGCCAGCGATGGAGGCCACCATGCTCTCTCCCGATCGTGTTTGCGACCACGAGCCGCTCAGCCATGCCGCCGCAGACTACGCCGTCGTGCGCCGGGCCATCGCGTTCCTCTCCGAGCACTGGCGCGCGCAGCCCGAGATCGATGCCGTCGCGGCGGCGGCCGGGGTGAGCGCCAGCGACCTGCATCGTCTGTTCCGCCGCTGGGCGGGCATCACGCCCAAGGCCTTCCTGCAAGCACTCACGCTCGACCACGCGCGCAGACTGCTGCGGGATTCCGCCAGCGTGCTCGACACCACGTTCGAGGTCGGCCTGTCCGGGCCGGGCCGGCTGCACGATCTGTTCGTCACTCACGAAGCGATGTCGCCCGGCGAATGGAAATCGGGCGGGAGTGGGCTGACGATGGCTTACGGCTTTCATCCTTCCCCGTTCGGTACCGCGCTGGTGATGACGACCCAGCGCGGGCTTGCCGGGCTCGCGTTCGCCGATCCCGGCGAGGAGCAGGCCACGCTCGCCGACATGAAAGCCCGCTGGCCAATGGCGAACATCGTCGAAGACCGCGCACGAACGGCGTCGCTCGCACGCCGCATCTTCGATAGCAGGCTGTGGCGGGCGGACCGGCCGCTGCGGGTGGTGCTCATCGGGACCGACTTCGAGGTGCGGGTGTGGGAGACGTTGCTCCGGATTCCCATGGGCCGGGCGGTGACCTATTCCGGCATCGCGGCAAAGATCGGCGCGACCAAAGCTGCGCGCGCCGTAGGCGCCGCGGTCGGCAAGAATCCGGTCTCGTTCGTGGTGCCGTGCCATCGCGTGTTGGGCAAGAGCGGCGACGTCACCGGTTATTACTGGGGCCTCACGCGCAAACGCGCGATGCTGGGCTGGGAAGCGGCAAAAGTGACAAGCTGAATTGAAGGCGCCGCAGCAGCAGCAAGGCCGGGGCTGTCGCCTAGCGCCGGGCTTGCGCGACGTTCAGCGCCGGCGTGGCCGCGCGCGCAAAGTCGCCCTTGCGATAGGCCGCAAGCGTGTCCGCGTTCTGCTGATCCATGAAGTCGGCAAGCTTGGCATAGGTGACGCAGCGTACTTCCGGCAGGCCGCAGACCGCACGCGCGAAGGCTTTGAGCGCTTCGTTATAGGCGCCGCCCGCATAGTTCATGAAATGATGCCCGATGTGCAGCGGCGCGCGGTTTCCCGCGTAATTGGTCTTGAAGTAGTGAAGATAGGTTTGCAGCGTCTGTTCGCGCATGGTCTCGTAGCGGCGCGGATCAAACACGGCGCGGGATTGTGCGAAGAAGAAATTGTAATCCATCGACAGCGCGCCCTTGCCGGAACCTTGAATCTTCAACATGGCCAAATTGAACCGCCACACTCCGTCGATCTTCTCCGGCCAGGCATTGGCAAAGCTGGCTCCGCTGGTGTCGTAGCGGAAGCCATGCGCCCTCAGGACCCCATAGAGGCCAGCGCCCTTGGCCAGATAAGGCGCGCGGAAACCGACCACGTCCGTGGCCGCAAACGCGAACTTCGAGTCGGCGATTCCGTTGTTCGGCCCCACATTCTTCAAGACGTCGTTGAACGCACGAAATTCCTTCTCCCAATCGCCGACCGACCACGCCGCACCGTTGAAATGGCCGACCGCGTGCGAGGCGATCTCGTGGCCGCTGCGGTAAAGAGCGTTCACGTATTCGACGCGTCTGCGAACTTGCTCGGACGAGCCGCCAAAGCTGATGCGGGAATAGCCCCGCCGCTGGTGCGGACCTTCATAGATGCTCCGCCTGCCGTCGGCGATGAAATTGCTCCCGCTGACGAAGAAGGTGAAGTGAACTCGGTCGCCGTCCCTGTTCAGCTCGGTAGCGAAATCGGTGAGCTCCTGCCAACGCTCGAGCTCGGTGCAATTGTCGAACGCCATGACAATGAATTGCGGCGGGCGATCGACGCCGGCCCGCGACGGCGTACCGGCGCCAAACGTAACGAGCGTCGCCACTGCGGCGACGAGTCTTCCGGCAGTCAATTCAGCCCCCCGACCGAAAGTGACAGCGATTCGCTGTCAGTCTATCCGATCACCAGAGCGAATTGACTGCGGGCCAGCGGATTAATCATCGCGCGGAGCAGAAATCGCGCCGGTGTGACCCGAAAAGCACGCTTTCACATCGCCGCTCTGTGCGGTGAGCGGCCGCGCTGGTTGACGATGATGCCGCAATCCCACACAACCTTCGAAGCGCCGTCGCTGCGGGCGAATGCAAGTGAGCAACGCCGGCGAGTTAGGGAACGTGGAGATGCAGAAGCGCCGTCCGGTGATGCTGGCCGTACTTGACGGCTGGGGCTGGCGCGAGGA
Organism: Alphaproteobacteria bacterium; assembly: GCA_005883445.1. Taxonomy (GTDB): domain Bacteria; phylum Pseudomonadota; class Alphaproteobacteria; order Rhizobiales; family Xanthobacteraceae; genus VAZQ01. Next base: position 13,908 of record VAZL01000070.1, read on the forward strand.
GGCGGCCGACAACGCCATCCGGCAGGCTCGGATTCCGAGCTTCGACCGCTTGTGGGCGACCTGCCCCCACGCCTTCTTGCATACGTCGGGCGAAGACGTCGGCCTGCCATCGGGGCAGATGGGCAATTCCGAGGTCGGACATCTCAACATCGGCGCCGGCCGTCTCGTGCTGCAGGATTTGCCCCGCATCAACGCGGCGATCGCCGGCGGCGATATCGAAAGGGCGCCAGCACTCAAGCGCCTGATCGAACGCCTGCGGCAGACCGGCGGCAGCTGCCACGTCATGGGCTTGGTGTCGCCGGGCGGTGTGCATTCGCATCAGGATCATGCCGCGGTGCTCGCGGGCATTCTCGCCGCGGCCTCCGTGCCGACGTTCGTCCATGCCTTTACCGACGGTCGCGACACGCCGCCGCGATCGGCGGGGGAGGACATTGTTCGCCTCCTCGCGGCGCTGCCGCGATCCGTTCCGATCGCGACGGTCAGCGGTCGGTATTACGCCATGGATCGCGACAAGCGCTGGGACCGCGTCGCCAAGGCCTACCACGCGATCGTCGACGCCGAGGGGCCGCACTTTGCGGATGCTCGCGCGGTGATTGCGGATGCCTACGCGCATGAGATCAGCGACGAATTCGTCGTGCCGGCGGTGATCGGCGACTATCGCGGCATGCGCGACGGCGACGGCGTGCTTTGCTTCAACTTCCGCGCCGACCGCGTGCGCGAGATTCTTACCGCCCTCCTCGATCCGGCCTTTGCCGGCTTTGCGCGCCGGCGCACCGTCCGCATCGCCGTCGCGGTCGGCATGACACAATACAGCGAACAGCTGGACGCGTTTTTGGAAACGATCTTCCCCCCGCAGACTCTAGCGAATGTTCTCGGCCAGGTGGTCGCCGATGCGGGCCGCAGCCAACTGCGAATGGCCGAGACGGAGAAGTATGCGCACGTCACCTATTTCCTCAATGGCGGCGAGGAGAAGCCTTATCGCGGCGAGGATCGCATCATGGTTCCCTCGCCGAAGGTTGCGACCTACGACCTCAAGCCCGAGATGTCGGCGCCGCAATTGACGGACAAGGCGGTGGAGGCGATCAACTCGCACCAATACGACCTGATCGTGTTGAATTACGCCAATCCCGACATGGTCGGGCACACCGGCAGCTTGCCGGCTGCGATCAAGGCGGTCGAGGCGGTCGATACCGGGTTGGGGCGCATCGCGGAGGCGATCGCAAAGGCCGGCGGCGCTTTGCTGGTCACCGCCGACCACGGCAATTGCGAACTGATGCGCGACCCCGACACTGGCGGGCCGCACACCTCCCACACCACCAATCCGGTACCGGTCCTGCTGCTGGGCGGCGGCAACGTTTCCCTGGCGTCAGGACGGCTCGCGGATGTAGCGCCCACTTTGCTCGAGCTGATGGGCCTTCCCCAGCCGGGCGAGATGACCGGTCGATCCCTGCTGCACGGGATCCACGCTCGCGGTCAGGCCTCCCTGAGGCCGAGCACGTCGGCCATCGAATAGAGCCCCGCCTTGCGCCCGCGCGCCCAGAGCGCGGCGCGCAGCGCGCCGCGGGCGAAGATCATGCGATCTTCGGCCTTGTGCACGAGCTCGATGCGCTCGGCCGGCCCGGCAAAGATCACGGTGTGATCGCCCACGACCGAGCCGCCGCGCAGCGCGGCAAAGCCGATATCGCCGGCGCCGCGTGCGCCGGTTACGCCGTCGCGGCCGCGCACCGAGCGCTGGTCGAGGTCGACGCTGCGACCTGCGGCCGCCGCGCGGCCCAGCATCAGCGCCGTGCCCGAAGGCGCGTCGATCTTTTTGTTGTGGTGCATTTCGAGGATTTCGATGTCGAAGTCCTCGTCAAGCGTCTTCGCCACCTGCTTGACCAGCGCCGCCAGCAGGTTGACCCCCATACTCATGTTGCCGGATTTGACGATCACGGCGCGCTTTGACGCCTGCTCGATCAGCTTTTCATTCTCGCCCGTGAGCCCAGTGGTACCGATGATGTGGACGCAGCCCTTGCGTGCCGTATGCTCGGCGAACGCAAGGGTGGCGGCGGGGACGGTGAAGTCGAGGAGCCCATCCGCCTGGGCGAGCAGCGGCTCGATGTCGGTGGTGACCGCCACGCCGTTCCTGCCCAGCCCGGCGAGCTCGCCCGCGTCGCGGCCGATGACCGCCGAGGAGGCCGCCTCCACCGCGCCGGCCAGGATTGCTCCGTCCGTGGCCGCAATAGCATGGACGAGCGTGCGTCCCATGCGTCCGCCGGCCCCAGCCACGATCAGCCGCATGTCGGACATGGCGTCTCTCCGGCCAATTCGGCCTGCGGGTATAGCGAGGTGGGGATGCGAAGGAAAGTAACGCGCCTTACCACCGCTTCCGCTTCCTCTCGAGCTCGGGCTCGGCCGCGGCGCCTTGCGCGCTAAGATTGCGCGTCACAGCCCTCGATGATGAAGAGATCGAACTCGGCTTTGCCTTTGCGCAGCGCGGCCGCCGCTTGGTACTCCGGCGAGCGGTAGCAATCGAGCGCGACCCGATAGCTCGGAAATTCGAGCACGACGGTGCGCCCACGCACCTTGCCCTCCACCACCTCGCGCTGGCCGCCGCGCACCAGGAAGCGCCCGCCATATTTGCCGAACGCCGCCATGTCGGCGGCCATGTAGGCCTTGTAGCCCTCGGGTTCGGTAACATCGACGTGGGCGATCCAGTAGCCTTTGCGGGGCGCGGCCGCCGGCTGCGACGCCGGCCGGTCCGGCTGCACGCCGTCGTAGCCCTCGATGATCACGAAATCGCAAACCGAATGGGGAAGGCGCAGCGGCTTCGCGCGCTGGTATTCCGCAGAGCGGTAACAGGCGAGCGCGGTGGCGTAGTCCGGAAATTCGCGCAGTACGTTGCGCGAGCGGCTCCTGCCTTCCACCACTTGCTGCGCACCGCCCCGCACCAGCGCGTGGCCGCGGTACTTGTCGTGGGCCGCCGGCGTTGCAGCCATGTAGGCCTTGTATCCTTCCGGATCGCTCACATCGATATGCGGAATCCAATAACCCTTGGTCATCTCGACCTCCCTGTCACGGCGGCGCCGCGCCGGCGATTTCAGCAATGATCGCGCCGGCGGCAGCCTTCGGATCGGCCGCCGCGAGGATCGGCCGGCCGACCACGAGATGATCGGCGCCGGCGGCGATGGCGGCGGCCGGCGTCATGATGCGCTTTTGGTCGCCGGCTGCGGCACCCGCCGGGCGGATGCCCGGCGTCACCAGCACCATGTCGGTACCGATGATCGGGCGCAGCAGCGCCGCCTCCTCTCCCGAGCAGACGAGCCCGTCGATCCCGACGTCGCGCGCCTGCGCCGCGCGTTCGCCGACGAGCTCTGAAACCGTGAAATCATACCCGGCCGCGGCGAGATCGGCGTCGTCGTAGGAGGTGAGCACGGTGACGGCGAGAAGGCGCAAGGGCGAGCCTTTGCGCGCATCGACCGCGGCATGCATGGTCTGGGGATAGGCGTGCACGGTAAGAAACGACGCCCCGAGCCGAGCAACGCTTTCGACGCCCCTGGCAACGGTGTTGCCGATGTCGTGCAGCTTGAGGTCGAGGAAGATGCGCTTGCCGGCGCCGGCGAGCACGCGCGCGAAGTCGATCCCACCCGCAAAGGCAAGCTCATAGCCGATCTTGTAAAACGAGACGGTTTCGCCGAGCCGCGCGACCAGCGCCTCCGCCTCGGCGACCGACGGCACGTCGAGCGCGACGATCAACCGCTCGCGCGCATCAAGCTTCATGGCCGACCTCCTCCTCGTGCGTCCCGGACGCGGCCAACCATCCTCTCATGTCAACAGCTTGGCGGTCTCGATGAGCTTGCGCACCACGACCTTGAGCTGGCTCGCGGCGCGCGCATCCTTGAGCTCGTCCATCTCGTCGAAGGCCTGTTCGGCGTTCGGCACCGTCACCTGCTCCGCGATCACCAGGGCCCGGCAGCCGACCGCCAGCACTTGCCGTAGTGCCAGCAACGAATGCGTCGCGCCGGAACGGCCGGGCGAGGCGCCGCCCAAGGCGAAGACCCGGTTCTGGTAGGCCGCGAGCGGCGGATCGCCGCGCTCGCGCACCGCCGAGATCCAATCGATCGTGTTCTTGATCAGCGGCGTAATCGAGGCGTTGTACTCCGGACTGGCGATGAACACGCCCTGATGCGCGGACATCAATTGCTTGAGCTTGAGCGCATTGGGCGGCGGGCCGGCGGTCTCGGCGCTGTCGGCATCGTAGATCGGCAGCGGATAGTCCAAGAGCGAAATGCGGGTGACGTCGGCGTCCGCCAGCATCAATTCCTTGGTCGCGAGCGCAGCCAGCCGCACATTGTACGATTTTGCCCGCAGCGAGCCGGGAATGACCAGGATTTTCGGGGCGGCCATGACAGACGACGGACGGTGGCTTCAGACGACATGATACGCACATGTCCCATCGTCTGTCGTCAGTCCCTCCGATACACCCATACCCGCGCGGGCGGAATATTCATCCACACCCGCTCGGACGCTTGCGCACTCACGCGATCGAGCCGTTTCGGGATCGGCGCAACCGCGTTGTAGGTGAACTGCACGAAGGGCGCGCCCGGCGACATCAGGCCGAAGGCTTCGAACAACAGCCGCAGGCGCATGTGCAGTGGCTTGGTGAAGAGCGGCAAGCCCGATACCACCCCGGCGGCCGGTTGTTGCAAGACCCCGCTCAGCAGACGCTTAAGGCCATAGGCGTCGCCCTGGACCACGGTCGCGGCCGGATAGCGCGCGCGCAACAAGCGGCAGAAGATCGGATCGAACTCGACCAGCATGAGGCGCGACGGGTCGATGCCTTGCGCGAGCAGCGCCTCGGTGACCGGCCCGGTGCCGGGGCCAAGCTCGATGACCGGCCCCGGCCGGCGCGGATCGATATAGGAGGCCATGGTGCGCGCGAGCGCGCGGCCCGACGGGGTTACGGCGCCGGTCGTGAGCGGCTTCTCGATCCAGGAGCGGATGAAGCGCACTTCGTCATCGAGACGAATGCCGTTCTTCTGCTCGAAGCGGCGGATGCGCGTCTCGATCTTCTTTTTTTGCGTGTCGAACTTCTGCTCGAACTTTTTTTTGTGCGTCTCGAACTGATGTTCGATCTTTTTTTCGAGCGCGCCCTTGCGCTGCTCGAACAGCTGGATGTGCTGCTCGATCGTTCTTTCGAGCGCGCCCCTTCTCAATTCAAAGAGGCGCTTCTGTTGTTCAAGTTTCTGCTCGAGCAGGGCTGGGAGCGGCATTTTGGGGCTAACGCTACGGAATAACTGCCGAATTGACCCTCCAACCCGTAAAGGGCGCAAGTGCGGGGGTCAAGCGGCAATTTCCTCAAGCCGAGCCGGACCGACCCAACAATTCTTTGACTTTGCCGAAGAATCCTGCCGCTTCCGGCTGGGTGTCCTGGGACGACAATCGTTCGAATTCGTTCAGCAATTCACGCTGGCGCTTACTGAGTTTTTGCGGCGTCTCGACCAGAACCTGAATGTACATATCGCCGGTTTGTTTTGAGCGCAGCACCGGCATGCCCTTGCCTTGGAGGCGGAAGCGGCGCCCCGACTGGGTGCCTTCCGGCACCTTCACGCGACTATGGTTGCCGTCGATGGTCGGCACCTCGATCTCGCCGCCCATCGCCGCAAGGACCATGGAGATCGGCACTCGGCAGTGCAAATCGGCGCCCTCGCGGTGGAAGAACGGATGTGCGCCGATCGCGAGAAAAATGTAGAGATCCCCGGCAGGTCCACCGCGCACGCCCGCCTCGCCTTCGCCCGCGAGTCTTATGCGGGTGCCATCCTCGACGCCTGGGGGGATGTTGACCGAGAGCGCGCGCTCGCGCGTCACCCGCCCGGAGCCCGAGCAGGATGGGCAGGGGTTGTCGATGACTTGTCCGCGACCCTGGCAGGCGGGACAGGTCCGCTCGAGCGTGAAGAAACCTTGGGCGTGACGGATGCGTCCGTGGCCGCCGCAGGTCGGACAAGCCTTGGGTTTGGTGCCGGCCTTGGCGCCGGAGCCGGAGCAAGCCTCGCAGGTCACCGAGGTGGGGAGGCGTACCTGGGCGGTCTTGCCGAAATAGGCCTCCTCCAGGCTGATTTCCATGTTGTAGCGCAGATCGGCGCCGCGCTCGCGGCCGCCGCCGCGTCCACGGCGAGCGCCGCCCATACCGAACAGATCATCGAAGATATCGGCGAAGGCCGAAGCCACGTCGCCGAAGCCGTGGGCCGCGCCGGAGCCGGCATGCTCGAAAGCGGCGTGGCCGAAGCGGTCGTAGGCCGCGCGCTTGTCGGGATCCTTGAGGATCTCGTAGGCCTCATTGATCTCCTTGAAGCGGACTTCGCAGCTCTTGTCGCTGGGATTGCGATCGGGGTGCCACTTCATGGCGAGCTTGCGGAAGGCGGATTTCAGTTCGCCGTCGCCCGCCGTGCGCTCGACCTCGAGGACCTCGTAGTAGCAGCGCTTGGCCATGCCCGCGTCCACCCCCGTCATTTCCGCCGCAGCGTCGTCAAATCCGACCCGGTCACTCATGACGCGTCAAAAAAGATGCACCCCCGGGGCTTTGGCCCCAGGGGGTTGGTTGCAATCGAAAACGGCATGGCAAAGGCAGCCTCGCCGAGGTTAGGCCGACTTTTTGTTCTTCTTGTCGTCGTCGACCTCGGTGAATTCCGCGTCGACCACGTCCTCGTTCTTGCCGCCGGAGCCCTCGCCGCCGGAGCCCCCACCGCCGGGATCGCCCGCCGCCGCGCCTTCCTGGGTCTGCTTGTACATGGCCTCGCCGAGCTTCATCGAGGCTTGCGCGAGCGCGTTGGTCTTGGCCGTGATCGCCGCGGCATCGCCGCCCTTGAGCGCTTCCTTGAGATCGGCCATCGCGTTCTCGATCGCGCGCCGATCGCCTTCGCCGACCTTCGAGCCGTGCTCGGCGAGCGCCTTCTCGGTGGCATGGACCAGCGCCTCGGCGTGGTTCTTCGCCTCGACCTCGGCCTTGCGCTTCTTGTCCTCTTCGGCGTGCGATTCCGCGTCCTTGACCATGCGCTGGATATCAGCCTCGGACAGGCCGCCCGACGCCTGGATGCGGATCTGCTGCTCCTTGCCGGTACCCTTGTCCTTGGCGTGCACGTTGACGATGCCGTTGGCGTCGATATCGAACGTCACCTCGATCTGCGGCACGCCGCGCGGCGCCGGCGGCAGCCCGACCAGATCGAACTGGCCGAGCATCTTGTTATCGGATGCCATCTCGCGTTCGCCCTGGAAGACGCGGGAATCGTGGTGTTGCGATCAATCAGCCGCGTGAACACGCCGCCGAGCGTCTCGATGCCGAGCGAGAGCGGCGTCACGTCGAGCAACAGCACGTCCTTGACGTCGCCTTGCAGCACGCCGGCCTGGATCGCCGCGCCGACCGCGACGACCTCGTCGGGGTTGACGCCCTTGTGCGGCTCCTTGCCGAACAATTGCTTGACCACCTCCTGCACCTTCGGCATGCGCGTCATGCCGCCGACCAGAACGACCTCGTTGATCTCGGCCGCGGATAAGCCGGCATCCTTGAGCGCGAGCCGGCACGGCTCGACGGTCTTCTGCACGAGATCGTCAACCAACGCCTCGAACTTGGCGCGGGTGAGCTTCATGGTCAGGTGCTTGGGACCCGACGCATCGGCGGTGATGAACGGCAGATTGATTTCGGTCTGCGTGGTGGAGGAGAGCTCGATCTTCGCCTTCTCCGCGGCTTCCTTGAGCCGCTGCAGCGCGAGCTTGTCGCGGCGCAGATCGATGCCTTGCTCCTTCTGAAACTCGTCGGCGAGATAATTGACCAGGCGCATGTCGAAGTCCTCGCCGCCGAGGAAGGTGTCGCCGTTGGTCGACTTCACCTCGAACACGCCGTCGCCGATTTCCAGAATCGAAATGTCAAAAGTGCCGCCGCCGAGGTCATAAACCGCGATGGTGCCGGTCTTCTGCTTGTCGAGGCCATAGGCCAGCGCAGCCGCGGTCGGCTCGTTGATGATGCGCAAGACTTCGAGGCCGGCGATCTTGCCGGCGTCCTTGGTGGCCTGGCGCTGGGCGTCGTTGAAATAGGCGGGCACGGTGATGACGGCCTGCTCGACCTTCTGGCCGAGATAGGCCTCCGCCGTCTCCTTCATCTTCTGCAGGACGAAGGCGGAAATTTGCGAGGGCGAATAGGTCTTGCCTTCGATCTCGACCCAGGCGTCGCCGTTCGAGGCGCGCACGATCTTGTAAGGAACGAGCTTCTTGTCCTTGTCCACCATCGGGTCGTCGTAACGGCGACCGATCAGCCGCTTGACTGCGAAGATGGTGCGCTCCGGGTTGGTCACGGCCTGGCGCTTGGCCGGCTGCCCGACCAGCCGCTCGCCGTCATCGGTGAAGGCCACGATTGAGGGCGTCGTACGCATGCCCTCCGCATTTTCGATAACTTTCGGCGTCTTGCCTTCCATCACGGCGACGCACGAATTGGTGGTGCCGAGGTCGATGCCGATGACCTTGCCCATGTCTCGCTTCCTCTTGTCTGCGGCAGGTCGGCCGGGTCCTTTCGGCACCCGAACGGGAGATTCCGCGAGACCCGCGGAGCCCCCCTCATCCGACCCCCTAAATGCACATCGATGCCGCCCCCCGGTGGCGTCTTGGCTCATATAGGAGGGCGGGTTTGCCCCGCAAGACATATGATCACGGATTCGCGAGCCGCGAGGTCAACGCATAGCCCGTCCCGCGAAGCGAAAGCGGTTCGCCGCACGAACCACCTCGCTGGGGACGGCGCTCGCCCATGCGTATTCGCCCATGCGTACTCACCCATGCGTATTCGCCCATGCGTATTTGACAAGGTGCAACGGCGAGAGACGATGACGAGATGACCGCTGCGCACCCGCTTTCCGGCTTGCGTCTCGTGCCGGCCTATCTCGATCGGCCGTCCCAGGAAGCGCTTTTGGCCGCGCTGCGCGCGGTATTCGCGCGCGCCCCGCTCTATACCCCGCGCATGCCCAACAGCGGCAAGCCGCTCTCCGTGCGCATGACCAATTGCGGGCCGCTCGGCTGGGTCACCGATGAAGCCGGCTATCGCTACCAGCCCCTGCACCCCCACACCGGCCAGCCGTGGCCGGCGATGCCGGATCTCGTAATCGATGCCTGGAAGTCGCTCGCGGGCTATCCCCACGCCCCCGAAAGCTGCCTCATCAATTATTACGGGCCCGCGGCGAAGATGCGTTTCGCTCTCGCTCGGCGACACCTGCCTGTTCCGCATCGGCGGCACGCGGCGCGGCGACCCGACCCGCTCGTTCCCGCTTTCCTCCGGCGATGCGCTGGTGCTCGGCGGCGCGGCGCGGCTCGCGTTCCATGGCGTCGACCGGATCATGCCGGGGACGTCGACCCTGCTGCCGGAAGGCGGGCGGATCAACCTGACGCTGCGGCGGGTGACGCTGCCAACGCCGCAACAGCGATCAGGCTGAGTCAGAAGGACGCGCCGCTGACGTCTGACTTCGACTACTGATCGCCGACCGGCGTGATCCACGCGATCGTCGCGCCACCCGGCGCTTGAATGATCGCAACACGTCCCACGGTCGGAACGTCGAAGGGCTCTCGCATGACTTTTGCGCCGGCGGCCTTTGCCGCCTCAAGCACTGCGTCGACGTCGTCGACGGCGAGATACGGCAGCCAATCTTCCGGCACGCCGTCGAAGTCCGGCCCGATCATCGGGAAAATACCGGCAACGGGTTCGTCGTCCATTTTCGCCACCCAATAGGTGCCGTCCGGCATCGGCATGGCATCGAACGTCCAGCCGATCGTGGAACCGTAAAATTTCTTCGCCTGTTCGACGTCGCGCGCCATCAGCTCGTTCCAATAGAAGCTGCCATGCGACCACATTGCCGTTCTCCATGGTTGATCGCGTCATCTTAACGCCGTCCGGACTGAAGGCCGATCACGCCTTTGCGAACGGCGGCGCTGCGTCCGCTGTATTTTCCCCCGTTCGATCGCGGTACTATCACGATCGCCATGGTCCTGCGGCTCCTCATCGTCCTCGCGCTTGCGCTTGGCATCTCGCCCGCGCTCGCCGCCGATGCCACCTATCCGCCCGGCTCCCGCATCGGGCTCGCGCCGCCCGACGGCATGGTGACGAGCAAGAGCTTTTTTGGCTACGAGGACCCCAACAACAACGCCGCCATCATCTTGCTCGCGCTGCCGGCCCAGGCCTACGCGGATCTCGACAAGTCCGTCACCGCCGACACGCTCAAACGACAAGGCGTGACATTGGAGACGCGCGAGGACGTGCCGCTTGCCGTCGGCAAGGCATTTCTAGTGACGGCGCATCAGGAGGTCGAAAACAACCTCGTTCACAAATGGATTCTGGTGGCCGGCTCCTCCGCATTGACCGCGCTGGTCACGGTGCAGATCCCCGACGCAGCGAAAACGCTCTATCCCGACGCTGCGATCCGCGCGGCGCTCGTCACGCTCGCCATCCGCGATACCGTCCCGGTGGACGAACAGCTGGGCCTGCTGCCCTTCAAGGTGGGCGATCTCGCGGGTTTTCGCGTCGGCGGCGTCGTTCCGGGGCGCGCGCTGATGCTGAGCGACGCTCCCGCCGATGCGCCGGGGCCGCTGGATGCCCGCATGGAGCCCCACATTTTCGTGGCCATTTCACCCGGCGCGCCCATGCAGGCCGCCGACCGCGACGCATTCGCACGCGACGTCTTCGCCACCGTCCCCAATCTCAGGGATATTCGCATCACCACGTCCGAGCCGTTGCGGATCGGTGGCCAGCAGGGCCATCAGATCCTCGCCGAGGCCAGGGACCCGACCGGCACTGCCACGTTGACGGTGGTGCAGTGGCTGCGCTTCGGCGGCAGCGCCTATTTGCAGATGATCGGGATCGCGCGCGCCGACGCCTGGAAAGACGCCTATCCCCGCTTCCGCTCCGTGCGTGACGGCATCGAGGCGCGTTGAGCGCTTCCTCCCCGGCCGTCCGGACGGCGAGTTGGTATTTCAGCGAGAACCGCGCGGCTCCTGCGAGGCACCCGCGTTGTCGTTGGCGGGCGGCTCCAGCGAACCCTTCGGTCCGCCCTTGGCAACGGCAACCAACGCCGGCCGCAGGATGCGCTCGCCGATCATGTAGCCGGGCTGTATCACGCGCGCCACGGTGCCCGCGGGCCGCGAGGCATCCGGGAGCTCGAACATCGCCTGATGCAGGTTGGGATCGAATTTTTCGTCCAGCGGCTCGAACTTTTTCACCCCGTGCTTTTCCAGCACCTTCAGCAGCTCGCGCTCGGTGAGCTCGACGCCGTCGAGCAGCGCCTTGGTCCCGGTGTCGGCCTTCTCTCGCAGTTCCGCGTCGAGCGCGCCGAGCGCGCGTTCCATATTGTCGGCAACAGCCAGAATATCGCGGGCGAACGAGGCAATGCCGTAGTCGCGGGCATCCGCCACCTGCCGTTCGGTCCGCTTGCGCAAATTTTCCATCTCCGCGAGCGACCGCAGGAGCTTGTCTTTGTAGTCGGCGGCTTCGCGCGCGAGCGCGACCATGGGATCCTCGTTGGGGGCGGCTGGCGTCTGGCTGATCGATGTCTCCGGCGGGGCCTGATCGGCTCCTTGATCGTTCTGATCGGTCGCGGCGCCCGGTGCGCGAACGGTCCAATCCGGCATGTCGTGTTCCCGCTTGTAGTTCGACCCGCCTCCGATATCAGGGCTGAGGCCCAAAAAATCAAGCCGCAACGGCCATTTGTTGCGGCGATGTCATCCGGCGATGAGCTTGCTCACGACCTTGGCGGTATAGTCCACCATCGGGATCACCCGTGCGTAATTGAGCCGCGTCGGGCCGATCACGCCGAGAACGCCGACGATGCGGCCGGTGCCCTCGCGGTAAGGCGCGACGATGGTGGAGGAGCCCGAGAGCGAGAACAGCTTGTTCTCCGAGCCGATAAAGATATGGGCGCCCTCGGCGCGCTCGGCCCGCCCGAGGAGATCGATCACCCCGCGCTTGGTCTCGAGATCATCGAACAGAAGCCGCACCCGCTCGAGATCCTCGAGTGCCTTGAGATCGTCGAGCAGGTGAGCGGCGCCGCGCACGATGAGCTTGCGCTCGTCTGATTCCCCGCCGGACCAGCTCGCGAGTCCGGCTGCGATGATCTTCTGAGTGAGCTGGTCGAGCTCAGCCTGTGCCACCGCGCGCGCTTTCTCGAGCTCGACCTTGGCTTCGGCCAAAGTGCGTCCGCGCACATGGGCGTTGAGGAAATTCGCAGCCTCGGTGAGAGAGGCTGCCGGCAGCCCCATCGGAACGCTGATGATGCGGTTCTCGACCTGTCCATCATCCGCGACCAAGATCACCATCGCGCGCTCGGGCTCGAGCCGAACGAATTCGATATGCTTCAATCGCACGTTCGATTTCGCGGTCAGCACCACCCCGGCGGCGCGCGTGAGGCCCGACAGCATGCCGGAGGCTTCGTTCAGCACGGCGTCCAGGGATTTGCCGGCGGCAGCCACCTTGGCCTCCATCTCGCGCCGGTCGGATTCACCGAGGTCGCCGATCTCCATCAATGCATCGACGAAGAAGCGCAAGCCGAGCTCGGTCGGCAGCCGTCCAGCCGAGGTGTGCGGCGCATAAATGAGGCCGAGCTGCTCCAGATCGGACATCACGTTGCGCACGGACGCAGGCGACAGCGGGGTCGTGATCAAGCGTGAAATATTGCGCGAGCCCACGGGCTCGCCGGTGGCGAGGTAGCTTTCGACGATCTGTCGGAAAATATCGCGCGAGCGCTCGTTGAGCTGGGCGAGGCTCACCTGCGTCGCGCCGATCGGGACGTCGTGGGACAATAAGCGCTCCATTCAAACGTGAGCAGAATGGTCCATTCCGACTGCACAGTTCAAGCCTGACGGCTTTGCCCGTTCCGCCAGCGCCAAATTCGTTTACGCGAGGCGCGCAACCGCTGCTTCGCCTCTTGTCGGTCGCGGCGCGCGCCCCTAAAAGCTTGCCGATATGCCGAGCAGGAGACCAGCATGCGGCCGAGCCGCCGACAACCCGACGAGCTGCGCGCCATCTCGCTCGAACGCGGTGTGGTAAAATACGCCGAGGGCTCCTGCTTCGTGAAGTTCGGCGATACTCACGTGCTGGTGACGGCGACGCTCGAGGACCGGCTGCCGCCGTGGCTCAAGGGCCAGGCGCGCGGCTGGGTCACGGCCGAATATGGCATGTTGCCGCGCGCCACCTCGGAGCGCACGCGCCGCGAGGCATCCGCCGGCAAGCAGAGCGGGCGTACCATCGAGATCCAGCGGCTGATCGGGCGCAGCCTGCGCGCGGTGCTCGATCTGCCGGCGCTGGGCGAGCGGCAGATCACGATCGATTGCGACGTCATTCAAGCGGACGGCGGAACCCGCACCGCCGCCATCACCGGCGCCTGGGTCGCGTTGCACGATTGCATCACCTGGATGAAGACCCGCGACATGGTGGCGGGGGAACCGCTGCGCGACCACGTCGCCGCCATCTCCTGCGGCATCTGCAACGGCACGCCGGTGCTGGACCTCGATTACGCCGAGGATTCGGAGGCCGACACCGATGCCAATTTCGTCATGACCGGCGCCGGACGAATCGTCGAGGTGCAAGGCACGGCAGAGAAAATTCCCTTCACCGAGGAGCAATTCCTCAACCTGCTCGCGCTCGCGCGAAAGGGCGTCATGAAACTCGTCGACTTGCAGAAACTGGCGGTGATGTGAGCGCGCACTCCGCGACCTCGATCTCGACTCCGAGCGACGCCGCGCATCGACGGCTCGCCGGCCGTCTCGTGATTGCGACGCACAACCCGGGCAAGCTCAAGGAGATGCGCGAGCTCCTCACGCCGTACGGGATCGACGCGGTGTCGGCAGCCGACCTCGGTTTGGTCGAGCCCGTGGAGAGCGGCACGACCTTCGAGGAGAACGCCCGCATCAAGGCGACCGCGGCGGCGAAGGCGTCAGGTTTGCCCGCCTTTGCCGACGATTCCGGGCTGACGGTCGATGCGCTCGGCGGCGATCCCGGCATCTATTCGGCGCGCTGGGCGGGCCCTGAGAAGGACTTCCGACAGGCCATGCAGATCGTGGAAGACAAGTTATGCGAGCGCGGCGCGCGTGCAGGTAGCCAACGCACGGCGCATTTCGTCAGCGCGCTCTGCCTCGCCTGGCCCGACGGACACGTCGAGGAATTCGAGGGCACGGTCGACGGCACGCTCGTGTGGCCGCCGCGCGGCGAGAAGGGTTTCGGCTACGATCCGATGTTTTTGCCCACCGGCTATTCCCGCACCTTCGGCGAGATGACGAACGTGGAGAAACACGGCCTGCCGCCGCGGGGCAAAGGACTTTCGCACCGGGCGCGCGCGTTTCTCAAGCTCGCGGAGGCTTGTCTTGCAACGCGCTGATCGCAACGACGCTCCGGCGTTCGGCGTCTATGTCCATTGGCCGTTCTGCCTGTCGAAGTGTCCGTACTGCGACTTCAACAGCCATGTGCGCCATGCCGCCGTCGACGAGGCTCGCTTCACGCGCGCCTTTGGCGCCGAGATCTCCGCGACCGCCGCGCGGCTACCCGCGCGAACCGTCTCGACCATCTTCTTCGGCGGCGGCACGCCGTCGCTGATGCAGCCCGCAACCGTCGGCGCAATCCTCGATGCCGTTGCGCGCCACTGGCCGATCGATCCCGATGTCGAAGTGACGCTCGAAGCCAATCCGACCAGCGTCGAGGCGACGCGCTTTCGCGGATTTCGCGCGGCGGGCGTCAACCGCGTCTCGCTCGGCGTGCAGGCGTTGGACGATGGCGCGCTCAAAGAGCTTGGGCGGCTGCACTCGGCGCGCGAGGCGCTCGCTGCGGTCGCGCTCGCGCGCTCGATCTTCGATCGCTATTCGTTCGATCTGATCTATGCGCGACCGGGCCAGACGCCGCAGGCCTGGGCCGCCGAGCTCACACGCGCCGTGGTCGAGGCAGGCGAGCATCTTTCGCTCTATCAGCTCACCATCGAGCAGGACACGCCGTTTGCCGCGCTGTATGCCGCCGGAAAGCTCGTCGTCCCCGACGACGACACCGCCCGCGCGCTCTATGACACGACCCAGGCGATCTGCGCGCGCGCGGGCCTGCCGGCCTACGAGATTTCCAACCACGCGCGGCCCGGCGCCGAATGCCGCCACAACCTCGTCTACTGGCGCGCGCAGGAATATGCCGGCATCGGGCCGGGCGCCCACGGCCGGCTCGAGGTCGCGGGCGGGCGCCACGCCACTGCGACCGAAAAGCGGCCGGAGAGCTGGCTGATGCGGGTGGAATCGCTCGGACACGGCGTCGTGAGTGAGGAGGCGCTCACGCGCGAGCAAGTGGCGGACGAGTTTCTGCTCATGGGATTGCGGCTGGCCGAGGGCATCGATCCCGCGCGCTACGCGCGCCTTGCCGGTCGGCCGCTCGATCCGCGCCGCATCGCCCTCCTGCGCGAGCAGGGCGCCGTCGAGACCACGGCGAACGGCATGTTGCGCGTGACGCTCGCCGGCTTTCCCGTGCTCGACGCCGTGGTCGCCGATCTCGCGGCGTGAGGACGGTTACGTCGCCGAGCCGCCGAAACCTTTCGGCGGCGCACTGATGACCTGGCCGCCGGTCGGCGACACCCGCAGCACGGCGAGCCCGCGCTGGTTGGTGCCATCGGGACGGAAGCGAAACAGCCCGTCGATGCCGGTGAAGCCCGAGGAATTGGTCAGCACCTCGTCCGAGAAGCGCTGCTTGCCCTGGGTCTTGACCAGCGCCGCGACCAGCGCGACGGCGTCGTAGGCGAGCGAGGCGGTGCGCACGGGATCGCGGCCGTAGCGGCTGCGGTAGCGGGCGGAGAAATTGCGAAAGCCGGTCGAATCCGGCCCCGCATACCACGCCCCGTCGAGTAGCGGACTGGAGAAGATTTGCGCGTCTTCCCACAAACCGGTCCCGAGCAGCTGCACGCGTTTGGTGTCGATGCCATTTGCGGTCAACGCCTGCACCAGCGCGGGCACGGCGTCGGCCCCGTCCGGGATAAAGATGGCGTCGGCCCCGCTCGCCGCCTGCGCGACGTTGCGCACGGGGCCCTGCATCTGCGCCTTGTCGAGCGGATAACGCTCGAGCGCGACGACGCGGCCGCCGCCGCGCCCCACCGCCTGCTTGAACGCTGCTTCCGCCACGCTGCCGTAGGCATTGTCCGGAACGAGCGCCGCGAACGACCGCCGGCCCTGGCTCGCGGCATAGCCGATGATGCGATCGACATCGGACTCCGGCAGAAAGCTCAGGAGATAGATGCCGCGCGCCGCCACATTGGCGTCGGTCGAGAACGCGATCACCGGCACGCCGCGAGCGCGCGCGGCCCGTCCCACCGGGGCGACGGTGAGCCCAAACAGCGGACCCAAAATGATCTCGGCGCCTTCGTCGAGCGCCTGCTGCGCCGCCTGCTGCGCCCCGGGCGCGCCGCCCCCGTCGTCTTTCACCAGGAGCTGGAGATCGGGATTGTTGAATTCCGCGAGCGCCATCTCGGCGGCGTTGCGCATGGATTGGGCGGCGACCGCCCCGTTGCCGCTAGCGGACAACGGCAGGATCAGACCGGCCTTGACCTTTCCTTCGCCGATATGGCTCGTGGCCTGCGACGGCGCGCCCGGCGAGGAGTCCAAATTCGGAAGATTCCCCGAGCAGCCCGCCAGCACGACGATGGATGCGAGCGCGGCCCACCACGGGGAAGAAGCGCCCGCCGGCCGCGGGCCCCGGGACTTAAGTCCTCCGAACATGGGGGGTCTCCTCGACGACGACCGATAATGTCGACGCCAGCCCACGCCGGCAATCGGCATTTTGTCGGTGAATGGTTAACCGAATGAAAAGGATAATGATTTTTTACGCCGCCCATGACGGGGCAAGAGCGCGCCGCTAGAGTAAGGCGCATGAGGACGACCGCACCCGCCGCCGCAACCCCCCGCGCGCTCCGCGACCGCGCCGCTCGCCCCTACGTCCTCAACGGCCACTCGACCAGCGCGCCGCCGCTTCCGGCCGGCCTCTATCTGGTCGCCACCCCGATCGGCAATTTGCGCGATATTACCGTGCGGGCGCTCGAGGTGCTCGCCGCCGCCGACCTCATCGCCTGTGAGGACACGCGCGTCACCCGCAAGCTTCTCGACCGTTATGGCATTACCACCCCGCTCGCCCCCTACCACGACCACAACGCCGTCGAGGCGCGACCGAAGCTCATCGCCCGGCTCGCCGCGGGCGCCGCGATCGCGCTGGTCTCGGACGCCGGGACGCCGCTCGTGTCCGACCCCGGTTACAAGCTCGTGCGCGACGCGCGCGCGGCGGGCGCGAGCGTGACGGCGTTGCCGGGCGCCTCGGCGGTCCTCGCAGCGCTTACGCTGAGCGGGCTTCCCACCGACCGGTTCTTGTTCGAGGGATTCTTGCCGACGAAAGAAGGCGCGCGGCGCGCGCGCATCAACGAGCTCAAACGCATTCCAGGAACGCTCGTTCTGTTCGAGACCGGCGCGCGTATTGCCGCCACGCTCGCCGATCTTGCCGCGGAGCTTGGTCCGCGCCAGGCCGCGATCTGCCGCGAGCTCACCAAGCTCTACGAGGAGGTCCGGCGCGGCGAACTCGGCATGCTCGCGCGCGCGGCGGCGCAAGCGGAGGAGCCGCGGGGCGAGATCGTGATCGTCGTGGCGCCGCCCGATCGGCAAGCCGAGGTGGGAGCGGCCGATCTCGATGCGTTGCTGCGTCAGGCGCTCGAGCGTCTTTCGGTCAAGGAGGCCGTCGCCGAAATCGCCGCCGTCACCGGAGAGTCCCGCCGTGGGGTCTATCAGCGCGCGCTCGCGCTCGCCAAGGAGCGCGAGCATGGCCGATGAGCGCCCGCGCGCAAGCCCGATTCAAGTTCCGCGCCCGGAGCGCCAGATCGCGTTTCGCACCGGGATTTCAGCCGAGAGCCGGGCGGCGGCGTTTCTCATCGCCAAAGGCTTTCGCATCCTGGCGCGGCGCTGGAGGAGCCCGGTCGGCGAAATCGATATCATCGCTCGCCGCCGCAGCCTGTTGGTGTTCGTCGAGGTCAAGGCGCGCGAAAGACTGGACGACGCCGCATGGTCCGTCACCGATCGCCAGCGCCTGCGCATCGCCGCCGCCGCCGAAGCGTGGCTCGCGCGAAACGGCGACGACCGCATCCGCGATATCCGCTTCGATGCCATGCTGGTGGCGCCGGGCCGTATTCCGCGTCATATCCCCGCGGCGTTCGACGCCGGCGGCTGATGCGGTGGGGTGATAACTTGCGGCACCGAAACATGTCTTCGGGGCATCGATGCGCCTGAACATCGCCGTGCAGATGGACCCGATCGAGCGGATCAGCATCCGCGGCGATTCCACCTTCGCGCTGCTGCTGGAAGCGCAAAAACGCGGCCACGGCATCGCCTATTACACGCCGGACCGGCTGGCGTTGCTGGGCGCGAAGGTGGTCGCGAACGTGCAGCCGCTCAAGGTTCGCGACCAGCAAGGCGACCATTTCACGCTCGGCGAGGCGCGGCGTACCGAGTTGACCGAGTTCGACGTCGTCTTGCTGCGGCAGGATCCGCCGTTCGACCTTGCCTACATCACGACCACGCATCTGCTCGAGCGCATCCAGCCCGGCACGCTGGTCGTCAATGACCCGAGCGCGGTGCGCAACGCGCCGGAAAAAATGTTCGTGATGGAATTTCCCGAGCTGATGCCGCCCACGCTGATCACCCGCGACCTCGCCGAGATCAAGGCGTTCCGCGTCGAGCACGGCGACATCGTGATGAAGCCGCTCTACGGCAAGGGCGGCGAGGCGGTGTTTCGGCTGGCAAAGGAAGACCTCAACTTCGGCTCGCTCTACGATCTCTTCACCGTGACGTTCCGCGAGCAGTGGGTGGTGCAAAAATTCCTGCCCGCGGTCAAAGACGG
>VAZL01000594.1 GCA_005883445.1 Alphaproteobacteria bacterium
CAGGGGCCGCGCGAGTAAGGTCGGCCCGGATGGTGCGACGACCTCGGATAGCGAGCTGGTAGTGCTGATGACAACCGTCCGCGATTAGGAGGGCGACAACATGCCAGTCAATATCTTCACCACGATCGACGATCCCCTGGCCACCCAGGACACCGACCCATTTGGCATCAACGGCTCGGGCCAGATCGTCGGAGCTTTCCGGACCAACAGCGTCTTTCACGGTTTCGTCCTCAGCGGCGGCAGCTTCACCACGCTGGATGCTCCCCTGGCCCAAAGCACTCAAGCTTTCGGCATCAACGATGCAGGCCAAATCGTCGGATTTTTCAGCGATGCGAGCACGACCCACGGCTTCCTCCTGAGCGGCGGCACTTTCATCCCGATCGACGATCCGTCGGCCGGCCCGGGCTCACCCGGCGGCACCGTGGCCCGCAGCATCAACAATGCAGGCCAGATCGTCGGGTCTTTTACCGACGCCAGCGTCAAGACCCACGGCTTCCTGCGTAGCAGTGCCGGCACCTTCACCACGTTCGATGATCCCTCCGCCTCCGCCACCGGAGCTACCATTGGACGCCCCCTTGGGGACGCATGGCACCGAGGCCTTCGGCATCAACAATGCAGGCCAGATCGTCGGGCGGTTCACCGATGCCAGCTTCGTCACCCACGGCTTTCTCCTGAGCGGCGGCACCTACTTCACCATCGACGATCCCGTGGGCAGTAGCACCTCTCCATTCGGCATCAACGATGCAGGCCAGATCGTGGGACGATACTTTGCCGGCGGCGGCGACCACGGCTTCCTCATGGTTACCGGACCGAACCCGCCGCCGCCTGCCGGCACCACGGCGGACATGATCCTGCGCCACGGCGCCGACGGCCTCTACGAGATCTACGACATCGGCGGCAACGCGATCCTGACGGGGAACTTCCTGGGCCAGGTGGGAACCGATTTTCAGTTTGCCGGGCTGGGCAGCTTCTTCGGTAGCGATACCACCGACATGCTGTTGCGCAGCGCCTCGACCGGCCAATTCGAGGTCTACGACATCAGCAACAACAACATCACCAATGCGGCCAACTTGGGCACGGTCGGGCTCGATTTTCAGCTCGCCGGCTTCGGCGACTTCAATCGCGACGGCGCAACGGACATGATCCTGCGCAACAGCAACACCGGCCAGTTCGAGCTCTATAATATTCGCAACAATCACATCACCTCCGCCTCGAACCTGGGCACGGTCGGGCTGAACTTCCAGGTCGCGGGCTTCGGCGACTTCAACGCCGACGGCACGACCGACATGATGCTGCGCAGCGCCACCAGCGGGCAGTTCGAGCTCTACGACATCGTCAATAACAAGATCGCGTCGGCCTTCAACATCGGCACGGTGGGGCTCGACTTCCGGGTCGCGGGTTTTGCCGACTTCAACCAGGACGGCACGACCGACATGATGCTGCGCAACGCCAACACGGGCCAATTCGAGGTCTATGACATTCGAAACAATGCCATCACGTCGGCCTTCAACATCGGCACGGTCGGGTTGGATTTTCAGGTCGCCGGCTTCGGCCCGTTTCACGCCCCCGGCGCCTCCGACATGATCTTGCGCAACGTCAACAGCGGGGAGTTCGAGGTCTACGATATCGTCAACAATCAGATCACCACCGCCAACAGCATGGGCGCGGTCGGCTTGGATTTCCAACTTGGCGGCTTCGCCGTCGATCCGCCGACCCTGTCGGGCACATTCACCGATAT
The DNA here is from genome assembly GCA_005883445.1 of Alphaproteobacteria bacterium. Classification (GTDB taxonomy): domain Bacteria; phylum Pseudomonadota; class Alphaproteobacteria; order Rhizobiales; family Xanthobacteraceae; genus VAZQ01. Next base: position 1,739 of record VAZL01000594.1, read on the forward strand.
CTCGAACGATCAACTCGTGCAGGCAATGGCCGGTTTCGGCGGGGATGCAGCCGACGACTCGAATAGCGTCTTTCTGGGGGACGACACATCACAGCAGCCGTTGCTGACGACGCCGCAGCAGGCATGAGGTCGGGCCGTCCGACGCGAACCCTTCCGCTGCACCGCGGGATTCCGAGCCAGCTTATGTCGCTCGTGGGTCATTCGCGTCGGGGCCATCGGAGCTGGTTGCTCGCGCATGTCCGGATTGCGAACGCGGCCATCGCGGCCTCGCGTGTCTCAGCGTGCCCGCGCGCGGCTCTAGCGCGGCGGACCTGACGACCAGGAGCCGCCAGTCCCATACGCCGTCCCTGGAAACGGATTCGGTCTGCAAAAGCCACCGAGCCCCCACACCTGGGCCAAACACTGTTGTTGCGTGGCATAGCTGCAGTTGTCGCTGATGCCCTTCCTTCCATAGGTCGCGCACCAGCTTCTGCTGGCCCCCGCCGCCTGGCTCCCTTGCGCGCTCGACCGGCGCTTGGCGTCAGCGTCGGTGAGCAGCAAAGCCATTATTGCGATACTGAGCAAAACAAGACCGATCGCGCGCATGCTGTTCTCCCTGTCCTCTCATTCCCGCCGCCAACTCTTCGCGAACGCGTCATAGCAGCCTCGCGCGTCATGGTGTGCCTTTCAATCCGAAGATCACTTCCGAGCACATGCGAGAATGACTTTAACCGGCCTATTTTGCTGCTCTGGCCGAAAGGTAGCCTTATTATCGGCGTCGAAAATGAAGGTGCCCCCCGGATTGATGGCAATCGTTTCGATGATGCGCTCGTTGTCCTCGCACGCAACGACGCAGGCTTGGCTACACTCTCCATCGACAAAACGAATGACTCTGCCCGCCGGTCCAGTAGGACCGGGAGGTCCTGCGGGGCCGGCCTCGCCTGCCTCTCCCTTCGCCCCGTTGGTTGTACTGGGGGCATCGGAGCAGCTGCCCAAAGCGATACCGACGCCCGCGAGCGCGGCCAGCGCGACAATGCGGCATGTTTTCATGATTGACCCTCAAAGCGTAATCGCGAACGCGCTGCGAGAATAATAGCACGTCCCGCAAGCAGCCGCGATGGTCAGCCCCTCTTTCCCGCCCGATCACGGTCAAGGATGGCCCAACGCTTGGCACGTTGGGCGATGCCCGCGACTTCATGCTCCATCAACCTGAAAAGATTCAATTGCGTCAATCATGGCAGAGAGCCGCCGGGCTTTTACTGCTGCGGCCGACGGTGCTGATGTGGACAGCGTGACTAAGCAGATCGAGCTTGCGCTTTTCCTTGAAGCTAGATGGACATTCCAGAAATGACAGAGCAACGCAATCGGATCATGATTTTCGGTCCAAAGTCGGATGGCACCTACGTTATCGAATTCCGAACAGCGGCCGGCGAAGCGCTCGCGATCTCGATTCCCGCAAGTGAGGCGGCTGTGATCAAGCACTTTCAGGAGCGAATGCCTTATGGGCTCTACGTGCCCGACGTGCAGGAACGGGATGCCAACTAATTTTTGAGTCCGCGAAACGCCACTTCCCGTACTGACTTGGCTCGATCGCTCCAATCTGCGATTTCGTCAACGCGAAGCGGCACCCCACCAGGATCGAACGCAATATCCGAAAATTCCCGTCGCGGATTGGTCCCCGGATTACCTGCTCGAAGATCACTTCGTAACGGGCCTTTGCCTCTATCGTAAATCCCGCGGAAGGAAACAATGCTTCTTTTTTCCCATCAGGTCGCGTTCATTGACGCAAGACCAGAACTTGTCGCACTTCTTGAGGAAGGCCACAGCCTTTCTGCCGGCACCGA
>VAZL01000595.1 GCA_005883445.1 Alphaproteobacteria bacterium
CTGCTGCTCGATTGGCAGCGCGACGGTGTCGACCACCGCGCGCGCGCTCGCACCGGGGTAGCGCGTGCTGCTGCTCGATTGGCAGCGCGACGGTGTCGACCACCGCGCGCGCGCTCGCACCGGGGTAGCGCGTGGTGACGGAAATGGTCGGCGGCACCACGTTGGGATATTGGGCGACCGCGAGCCGCATGAGCGCGACGGCGCCGATCACCACCATGAGGATGGCGAGCACGTTCGCCAAAACGGGACGCTCGATGAAAAACTTCGAGATCATGGCGCGCCGCTATTGCGATCCGGCCGGCTCGGCCGCCGCGGGCGGCGACGCCTGGAGCTGCGGATCGACCTTCTGGCCCGGTACGGCGTCGAGGATGCCGGCTACGATCACCCGCTCGTCCGGCTTCAACCCACTTTCGATCACGCGCATCTCGCCCGTCGTCGGCCCGAGCTGCACCCGGCGCTGCTCGACGATGCCGTCGGCGTTGACCGTCAGCACATAGCGGCCCGCCTGATCGGCGCCCACGGCGACCTCCGGGACGAGCAGCGCCTGCTGCGCCCGCAGCGGCACCCGCACGCGAACGAAATAGCCCGGCAGCAGCGCCTGCTTGGCATTCTCGAAGGTGGCCCGCACCTGGAGCGTGCCGGTCGACTGGTTGACGTCGGGGGAGCCGTAGTCGAGCAGGCCTTTGTG
>VAZL01000596.1:0-3334 GCA_005883445.1 Alphaproteobacteria bacterium
CGCGCGCGGTGTCGCGGTTTGCGCGTGCCTTGTCGAGGGCGGCCTGGGTCGAGACCTCCTTGGATTGGAGTTCCTGCTGACGGGTGAATTCGGCTTCGGCATTGATCAGCGTCGCCTTGGCCCCCTCCTCCGCCGCTTGTGCCTGCTCGAGCTGGACCTTGTAGGGCTCCGGCTCGATCACGAACAAGGGCGTCCCCTTCTTGACCGTAGCGCCGTCCTGATACTTGATCTCTTGGACGTAGCCCTGCACACGCGCCAAGAGCTTGACGGTGTTTACCGACGCGGCGTTGCCGGTCGCCTCCAGATAGGGCGTGAACGTCTGTTGCAGGGGAAGTTGGACCGTCACCTTCGGCGGCGGCGGCGCGACGAAGCGGTTCTCTTGCCCGCACGCCGCCAACAGCGTGAGCATCCCCATCCCGACGAGAAGCGGCAGCCGCGCCTCGGCTGCGCGCAACAGATCTTTGGGGACGCGTCTCATCTGGTCGTCTCCGCCACCTGCGCGTCCGCAGCGAGCGGCGCTCGATCCTTTGCGCATTCGATGTGGTAGTGTACATCAGCGCGCCGAAGCGCCAAGGGCCGGCATGAGGGCAAAATGATGCGTGCGCGAATCCCTGTTGCAAAACTGGCTACGAACACGTTGCGATATTTTTTACCGCCGGCTTTGCTCGCCTTCTCGGTCGCGCCGCCGGCGAGCGCGCAGTATGCCTGCACCACCAATTACTGCATCAGCAGCCAGAGCATCTCGTTTCAGACTCCGCCGGGATGGCCGGCGGTTCCGGTCGAGACCTGCTGCCGGACCCATTGGGGCGCGCTTCCCGGCGCCATCGACTGGAATAATGGCGCGCCGATCATGATCTGCGCCGGCCGGGCGGAATACGTGACCTCCTTCCCGAACTGCGGTGACCCGCAAAACGTGTCGCAGGCTTTTCCCTTGGATTACGAGCGGCCGACATTTGCCATCGGCGTCGCTTGGCCGAATGCGAAGGATTATCGCTTCGAGATGCAAAGCGTTCCGCTCGTCGACGGATCCGACGGAACCTGCGCGCAATATTCCAGTCAGCCCGGTCAAGTCACGAATTGGTGGGTGCACGAACTCAAGGAGCCCAAGCGCGGCACCTACGTGTTCACCGCCGCGGTAAGTTTCCAAAAAGGCGAGAAGGGCTATTACGCCGTGCTCAACAGCTGCAAGCTCAGTCCGCCATCTTCGCCCCCAGTACGATAGCACGCCACGCAAGGCGTTCGACCAAAAGCGCCGAGTGTGCGCCGAGTGTGCGTCGTTTGCGCGGCGAGGCGATAGCGCTCCGCGATGCTCTAATTTGATGCAACGGAGCCCGTTGACCGGCCTGCGCCCTCGGGCTATGCCCCGCTGCCGGCTGGCTGGGGCGGCGCGTCGCCGGCGCTTTGCCCTCGGCGCACAATTTCGATTGCGCGACCGGCGTGCGAGAAGACGGGAGACCCGCATGTTTCCATCAGCGTCGCTTCTCGCGCTCGCTGGCACGTTGCTGTTGACCGTCGCCGACAAGGTCCCCGCCCTCGACGTCGAATCCAGCTGCCGCGCGGCGGCGAAAATGGGCGACAGCCTGAGCCTGGATGCGACGCTTAGGCAGTGCCTGGCGGACGAGAAGAGCGCGCGCGACGAGCTCGAAAAGCAGTGGACGCAGTTTCCGGTGGCCCTGCGTCAGCGTTGCGTGACCACCACCGAGACCGGCGGCGATCCAAGCTACGTGGAAGTTCTCGTCTGCCTGCAGATGGGGCGCGACGCGGCGCAGATGGAAGATCCTTTGGGGGGTGGTCGGCAAGACAAGAAATGACACAAATCATGCACGTATTCGTGATTTGATCGGCCGATCGTCAATCCGCTGTACCTGTCGAACTCGAGAGAGCTGGAACGTGAAAAACGGATCGTCGCTGCATGACCTCCACTGATGCTTCGGCTCGCGTCGCGCCTTTGACCGCGAAACGTGAGTCCTCACCCGTCGATGCCAAACCGCCGTCGGCGCGCTCGCCCAAAGATCAAAGCCGGTCCTTCATCAAGCCGCTCCTGAAAAGCCACCGCGAACTCCAGCGGCCGCCGTTCGACTGCGTCGCCTTGGTATTGCAAGGTGGCGGCGCTCGCCGGAATTTCGATTGGCGCGATCAATGCGGCCTTGATCGCCGGCAACGCACCCGAGGCGCGGCTCGAAAAGCTGCGCGCCTTTTGGGAGCAGATCACGACCCAGCTTCTGTTCGATCCCTTCGGCGTCGCCCATTACTGGCTGCGCGGCGATACCGGTCACGTCTTTCTCAACCGGTTGCGCGCCGGAGCGACCCTGCTCGAGGGCGCTCCCGGTTTTTTCAAACCGCGAATTCCGCCGCCTTACCTCGCGCCGCCGGGTACGGTCGAGGCCACCAGCTGGTACGACACCGCACAGTTGCGCAGCACGCTGGAGCGGCTCGTCGACTTCGACCGCATCAATGCCGGCGAGATGCGCTTCAGCGTCGGCGCCGTCAACATTCGCAGCGGCAACTTCGTCTATTTCGATTCGACCTCCCACAAGATCAGGCCCGAGCACATCATGGCGAGCGGCGCGCTGCCGCCCGGCTGTCCGGCCGTCGAGGTGGACGGCGAACTCTATTGGGATGGCGGGCTCGTCTCCAACACTCCGCTGCAATGGGTGGTGGCTGGCGATACCCGCCAGGACACGCTCACGTTCCAGGTCGACTTGTGGAGCGCGCGCGGAGACTTACCGAGCGATCTCAACGATGTCACCGCGAGACAGAAAGAAATCCAATATTCGAGCAGGACACGGGCCAATACGGATCACTTCAAGGAGATCCAGTGCGTGCGGGTGGCATTGGCCAACGTGCTGGAAAAGATGCCGCGCGAAATCCTCGAGTCCGACGACGGCAAGCTTCTGCAGTCCGTTGCGGATCGCAACGTCTACCAGATCGTGCACCTCATTTATCGCTCGAAGAACTATGAGATTCAGTCGAAGGACTACGAGTTTTCCCGCAACAGCATGATCGACCACTGGAACGCGGGATATAACGACGCGATCCGCACGTTGCGTCATCCGGAAGCGCTGCAACGGCCGACCGATCAGACCGGGGTCGCCACATTCGACGTCGCCATCGACGGCCGCGAATGAGGCGACGCGATCTCGCCACGCCCACAAATCAGAAGGAGCACAGCATGAAGGAAGCAGAGGTCAAGGCGCGGGCATTCGCCATGCCGCTGACGAGCCCGGCCTATCCGCCGGGCCCTTATCGTTTCATCGACCGGGAATTCCTGGTCATCACCTATCGCACGGATCCGGACAAGCTGCGCGCGGTGGTGCCGGAGCCGCTCGAGGTG
>VAZL01000596.1:3379-3824 GCA_005883445.1 Alphaproteobacteria bacterium
CTCAACGACGAGCCGCCGATCGCGGGCGGCCGCGAGCTTTGGGGCTTTCCCAAGAAGCTCGCCAAGCCGACGCTGCACGTCGAGATCGATCAAATGGTCGGCACGCTCGACTACGGCCCGATCCGCGTCGCCACTGCCAGCATGGGATACAAGCACAAATCCGCCGACCTCGACGCGGTGCGCGCTTCGCTCGCGGCCCCGAACTTTCTGCTCAAGATCATTCCGCACGTCGACGGCAGCCCGCGAATCTGCGAGCTCGTCGAATATTATCTCGAGGACATCACGCTCAAGGGCGCCTGGACGGGCCCGGCGGCGCTTTCGCTCACGCCGCATGCCCTCGCCCCGGTCGCCGAGTTGCCCGTGCTCGAGGTCGTGTCCGCGGTTCACCTCATTTGCGATATCACGCTCGGCCTCGGCAAGGTCGTCTACGACTACCTGCAGCCAG
>VAZL01000597.1 GCA_005883445.1 Alphaproteobacteria bacterium
GCCTTCCGTGCCAACGGACAAGAACCTCCACGTCCCACGGTGGCGAGTGTATCGACCAATATTCAAAATGAACTTCTCGCGACCGGTCGCTTTCTCACCGTTCTGCCAGGCTTCATGCTGAAAGTTGCTTGGCGAAATCTGGCGCTCAAGGCGTTGCCTGTGGCATTACCTAATGCACCAATGCCGATCGGACTGATCACACTGAAAAACCGCACGCTCACCCCTCTCGCTCGGCTATTTATCGAGAGTGTTCGCGCCTTGGCGAAACCACTGGCTAGACCCTAGCCGAATGATCCAAGTCCGGGCCTTGCGATGTCGGCTCATGTCGGCTCATGGCGCTCAGCGACAGATCGCATTGTGATGGCCGACGGTCGCTTTCGAAAAAAACGGACGCGAGTGGACGTGCCCTGTGACCAGGCTGAGGCACTGGGAACTGACCAACTCGCCAGCGCGTTGCTTCTAACGGAGAAAAAGTATGCCAGATGATCTCACCAACAGGGGTCCGCAGGATCGAAGCCGAATCAGCCTGCTTGAGCCCCATGAAGTTCAGTATTGGGCCGACAAATTCAATGTATCGAAGGAACGGCTTTCGGAAGCGGTGAGGAACGTCGGACACTCGGCCGATGCAGTTGAAAGAGAGCTAAAAAGATTGGCCTAGAAAGCTTCACGCGAGGCCAGCCGAGCTTTCGGTGCAGCAGCCGGCGAGGTTTGAGCTTGCATCAAACCTTCAAGACCGCCCGCACCGCCGGATTTATGAGTCCGCGGCCCAACCTTCGGCATCATGATACCGGATGCGCTTGATCTGATGGTCCGCGCTCGCGCACAGCGGAACCAAATCTCTCTGCCGTGCATTTGCTTGCATGGGGATTTGTCGGGGTCGGGCGTGGGCGCAACTCTTTCGGCGCGGGGTGGCCGCAGGCCTCTCCGGCGTGATTGTCTGTTTTGCGGCCGGCGCCGCATCGGCGCAAGAATTTACGAAAGCATCCACGAAAGCATCGACGAAAGCCTCGACGCCGGCAGCGACGAAAGCCTCGACGAAAGCATCGACGCAGGCAGCGCCGAAAGTCCCGGCGCAAGCAGCGGCGAAAGCCTCGGCCGAAGCAGCGGCGAGAGCATCGACTAAAGCAGCGGCGAAGGCATCGGCAAAAGCATCGCCGCAAGCAGCGGCGAAAGCCTCGGCCCAAGAATCGGCAAAAGCATCAGCGAAAGAATCGGCAAAAGAATCGGCAAAAGAATCGTCGCAAGACACATCGGCGCAACCGCCGCTGAAACTTTCAGGCAGCCAGCTCGAGCCGGTCCAATGGAGCGAGCTCGCGGGCTGGACGGCCGATGATCATCTCGCCGCGTTCGCCGCCTATCAGGCGGGCTGCCGCGCCGCGCGCAAGACCCAGCGCACCGATCACGCAGAGATTTCCGGAGCCCTGTGGAACGTCTGCCGCAACGCCATCGAGCTGAAGCCGCAGGATTCGGATACCGCGCGCGCCTTCTTCGAACGGAACTTTCAACCCGTTCGCATCGCGCGCCTGGGCGAGGGCGAGGGGCTGCTGACCGGCTATTTCGAGCCGGTGGTCGCGGGCTCGCGCTTTCCCAGTCCTGAATTCCACGTCCCGGTCTACCGCCGGCCGCGTGATTTGGTCGCCGCCGGCTACAACCCCGCCTCCATTGCATTTCCGAACAAAGGGGCGCGGATCGGCCGCCGTAACGGGAACAACGAGCTCGTGCCGTATTACGATCGCGGCGCCATCGAGGCCGGCGCGCTCGACGGGCAGAAACTCGAGATCTGCTGGCTCAAGGATCCGTTCGACCTGCTCACGATCCAGATCGAAGGCTCGGCGCGCGTGATCCTCGAGGACGGCACGCCGCTGCGCATCAGCTACGATTCGCACAACGGTTATCGCTACAGCTCGATCGAGCGCGTGCTCGTCGAACGCAATCTCATCTCGCGCCAGGAGATGTCGGCCCAGCGCATTCGCGACTGGATGGCCGCGCATCCCGAGGAAGCCGCGACGGTGCGCGCCGCCAACCGCTCCTACGTGTTCTTCCGCATCACCGGATTGTCGAACGAGGGCGAACCGGTCGGCGCGCAGGGCGTGCCGTTGACGCCCGGCCGCTCCATCGCCGTCGACCGGGTGCACGAATACGGCACGCCGTTTTTCATCGAAGCCAATCTGCCGATCGAGAGCGGGAAGTCGGTGTCGCGCTTCGGCCGGTTGATGATCGCGCAGGACACGGGATCGGCGCTGGTCGGACCGGCGCGCGCCGACCTCTACTGGGGCGCCGGCGACGACGCCGGCCGCGTCGCCGGCCGCATTCGCCATCCCGGCCGCTTCGCGATGCTCGTTCCGCGCGAGCTCGACCTGGTCGCGGCCGGCAGGCAGATGCCGTTGCCGGTGCCGAAACCGAAGATCCCCGAGGTCGAAGTCGACAAAACGGACGGCAAAGGCACGGCGCCTTCGCCCAACGCCGGTGCGATCGCGACCGGCAAGGAACTCCCCAAGCATCCGCCATCGCCGGCGCCAAAACCGAAGGTCGCCGCGAGCGACGTCAAAAAAGAAGTCAACAACGAGGACGGCAAGGGCAGGGCAACGTCCGCCAACACCGGCGCGACCGTGGCCGGCAAGCAGCCGCCCAAGCATCCGGCATCGTCGGCGCCAAAACCGAAGATGGCCGCGAGC
>VAZL01000598.1 GCA_005883445.1 Alphaproteobacteria bacterium
CTCGGCCATGGCGGCCTCGGTCGGCTCGCCGCCTGTTTCATGGAGAGCATGGCGACGCTGGGGATTCCCGCCTACGGCTACGGCATTCGCTACGATCACGGCCTGTTTCGCCAAGTCATCAGGGACGGTTGGCAGCAGGAATACCCCGAGGAATGGCTGTCCTTCGGCAATCCGTGGGAGTTCGCTCGGCCGGAAGTGATCTACGATATCCACTTCGGCGGCAGGGTCGAGACGACAATTTCGCCGACCGGCGTCAAACGCTCGGTCTGGCATCCGGCCGAGAGTCTCGAGGCGGTCGCCTATGACATTCCGATCGTGGGGTGGCGCGGCCGACACGTAAATCCCTTGCGCTTGTGGTCTGCCCGAGCCGTCGATCCCCTGCGCCTCGATGCGTTCAACATGGGCGATCACGTCGGCGCGTTGTCGGAACAGACTCGCGCCGAAGCAATCTCCAAGATCCTCTATCCCAGCGATGCGACCCCAGCCGGCTTAGAGCTTCGCCTGCGCCAGGAATATTTCTTTGTTTCAGCCTCGCTGCAGGACCTGGTGCAGCGGCATCTGCGGGCCGATGGAAACCTCTGCTTCCTGCCGCTTCGATCGGCAATCCAGCTCAATGACACGCATCCGAGCGTCGCAATTGCGGAACTCATGCGGATCCTCGTCGACCTTCACGGCCTGCCATGGGACGAGGCGTGGCGCATCACGGTCGGCACATTCTCCTACACCAACCATACGCTGCTGCCTGAAGCGCTCGAATCCTGGCCGGTCGATCTGTTCGGGCGGGTTCTGCCGCGGCACCTGGAGATCATCTATCGCATCAATACGGAGCATCTCGAGGCAGCGAAGCTTAAAAATCCGTCTGCTTCCGACTCGCTCGGGTCGATTTCGCTGATCGATGAGCATAATGGTCGAAAGTTGAGAATGGGGCACCTTGCGTTTGTCGGGTCCCATTGCATCAACGGCGTGTCGGCGCTTCACACCAACCTGATGCGCAAAACCGTGTTCCGCGACCTGCACGCGTTGTATCCGGACCGGATCGTCAACAAAACCAACGGAATCACGTTCCGGCGCTGGCTGCTGCAGGCCAATCCCGATCTCACCAGGATCCTCCGTGAGGTGTGCGGCGATGCCGTTCTGGATGATCCCACCCAACTGGTCCGTCTTGCCGACCACGCCGAGGACCGTGGACTCCAGGAACGGGTCGCAGCCGCCAAGCGCGCCAACAAGGTGGCCCTCGCGCGGCTGATCGTCGAACGCCTTGATCTCTATGTGGACCCGGATGCGCTGTTCGATGTGCAGATCAAACGTATCCACGAATACAAGCGCCAATTGCTGAATCTACTTGAAACGGTCGCGCTCTATCACGCGATCAGGGCAGAGCCTAATCGGAATTGGATACCGCGGGTGAAGATATTCGCCGGGAAAGCGGCGGCGAACTACGCGCAGGCAAAGTTGATCATCAAGCTCATCAATGATGTGGCCAAGGTCATCAATGGCGATCCCCTCGTTCGCGATCTCCTGCGGGTCGTTTTCCTGCCCGATTACAATGTCAGTTTGGCGGAGAAGATCATTCCCGCCGCCGACCTGTCCGAGCAGATTTCGACGGCGGGAATGGAAGCTTCCGGCACCGGCAACATGAAGCTTGCCTTGAACGGTGCGCTCACGATCGGCACGCTGGACGGAGCGAATATCGAGATTCGCGACCACGTTGGCACAGAGAACATGTTCATCTTCGGCTTGCGGGCCGAGGAGGTCGAGGAGCGGCGGCGCGCAGCCTTGCACGCAAGTTCAGTCATTGCGGCGTCTCCCAAGCTCGCCGAGGCCATCGAGGCGATCGAGACCGGTGTCTTTTCACCGGACGATGCCGACCGATTCGCTGCGCTCATCAAGGCGCTGCGGCATTCCGACTACTACATGGTCACAGCGGATTTCGATGCCTATTTTGCAACGCAGAGAAGCGTTGAAAGGCTGTGGCTGTCGACATTCGATTGGACGCGCGCGAGCATGCTCAACATCGCACGAATGGCGTGGTTTTCCTCCGATCGCACCATCGGCGAGTACGCCCAAGACGTTTGGCAAGTACCGTTCGACCTTCCCGGCAATCTTCTCGGCCGAGAGCGCGAATAGGGGCACTACAAACTTAACGTCCAGCGGTCTCATGAGGTGATCTCTACCGTAGATGCACCGACCTTTATCAAGCGCGAGTGCCAAGTCGACTACGTCGTCGTTGAAACGACAGGGCTTGCCGATCCTCTGCCGGTGGTGCTGACCCTTCTCCGTTCGAAGCTGCGAGATCTCGTGCGTGTCGATTCCATAGTCACGGTTGCGGATGCCGCAAGCTTCTGCCTTGAGCATTTCGAGAGCAAATCGGCGT
>VAZL01000599.1 GCA_005883445.1 Alphaproteobacteria bacterium
CGCGGGGCCAAGCGCGCGCAAATCGTGAGCTTCTCGAACAAGGGGCGATCGCCTGACGCCCTTGTGCGAGGGCCTCGATGCCGCGTACCTTCGCTCGCAAGTTCGCGAATGGGACCGCGATGGCAGGCTCATTCGCCACCAAAAAGAACCGAGAAGAGGAGGCAAGCGCCATGATTCCAACCGTGAATTTTGCCCGCGGTTTCGCCGCGTGCCTGGCCGTCCTCACATGGGGCGGGATCGGCAGCGCCTCAGCAGACGACTACCCGACCCGGCCGGTGCGTTGGATCGTCCCCTACACCCCCGGCGGCGGCACGGACATCACGGCGCGCATCGTGGCGCAATGGCTCACGGAACGTTTGGGCCAGCAGTTCTTCATCGAAAATAAGCCTGGCGCTGGCAACAATATCGGCACCGAAGCGGCAATTCATTCGCCGCCGGACGGTTACACGCTGCTGCTGGTCAATCCGGCGAATGCGATCAACACGACGCTCTATCCCAAGCTGCCCTTCAATTTCATCGGCGATACCGCGCCGGTTGCCGGCATCATGCGGGTGCCGAACGTGATGGAAGTCAATCCGTCGGTGCCGGCCAAAACGGTGGCCGAGTTCATCGCCTATGCCAAAGCCAATCCGGGCAAGATCAATTGGGCGACCTCGGGCAACGGCACCTCGGTCCATCTTTCGGGCGAGCTGTTCAAGATGATGACCGGCGTCGAGCTGACCAATATTCCCTACAAGGGCTCGGCGCCGGCGCTCACCGACCTGATCGGCGGCACGGTGCAGGTGATTTTCGACAACATGCCACCGTCGCTGCCGCACATTCGGGCCGGCAAGCTGCGCGCACTGGCGGTGACGACGGCGACGCGGTCGGACGCGCTGCCCGAGGTTCCGACGGTGGCCGAGACGGTGCCGGGTTACGAGGCCAGTGCCTTTTACGGGATGAGCGCGCCAAAGGACACCCCGCCCGAAATCATCGACAAGCTCAACAAGGAGATCAACGCCGGTTTGGCCGACCCGAAGGTCAAGGCTCGCCTCGCGGAGCTCGGCGGCATCCTGATCCCGGGCAGCCCGGCAGATTTCGGAAAGCTCGTCGCTGCCGAAACCGACAAATGGGCCAAGGTGATCAAGGAAGGCGGGGTGAGCCTGGAATAGGCGAAGCGTATCCCCCGAGCCCGCGTCGATGAACCGTAAGCGTCCCGAAGATTTGCGCAGCCATCGCTGGCTCGGCGTCAACGATCTGCGCTCGTTCGGGCACCGTTCGCGGTTGCGCCAGTTCGGTTATGATGCCGCCGACTGGGCGGGCAGACCGGTCATCGGCATCATCAATACCTGGAGCGATATCAACGCCTGTCACGCGCACTTGCGCGCGCGGGCGGAGGACGTCAAGCGCGGCGTGCAGCAGGCCGGCGGCTTTCCGATTGAGCTGCCGGCGATGTCGTTGGCGGAGCCGTTCGTCAAGCCCTCGACCATGCTCTACCGCAATTTTCTGGCGATGGAGGCGGAAGAGCTTCTGCGAAGTCACCCGATCGACGGCGCGGTGTTGCTGGGCGGTTGCGACAAGACCACGCCGGGATTGGTCATGGGCGCCATCAGCATGGGCATACCGGCGATCTACGTGCCGGCGGGCCCGATGCTGCGGGGCAATTGGCGCGGCGAATACCTGGGCTCGGGCTCCGACGTCTGGAAATATTGGACCGAGAAGCGCGCAGGTCGCATCACTGAAGCGCAATGGAACGAGATGGAAAGCGGCATTGCCCGCTCGTTCGGCACCTGCATGGTCATGGGCACGGCCGCGACCATGATGGCGATCGCCGAAGCGCTCGGCCTGACGCTGCCGGGCGCGTCCTCGATCCCGGCGGCCGATTCGAGCCATCCGCGCATGTGCGCCGCCGCCGGCCGCCGCATCGTCGAGATGGTGTGGGAGGCGCTCACCCTCGACCGCATCCTCACGCCCGCCGCCTTCGACAACGCCATCAAGGTCCACATGGCGATGGGCGGCTCGACCAACGCCATCATCCACGTGATCGCGATGGCGCGCCGGGCCGGAATTGCGCTCGACATGCAGCGTTTCGACCAGATTTCGCGCGAGATCCCGGTGCTCGCCAATGTCCGGCCCTCGGGGAAATACCTGATGGAGGATTTCTTCTACGCCGGCGGCCTGCGCGCGCTGATGCTCGAACTAAAGGACCGGCTCGATCTCGCCTCGATGACGGTGACGGGCAAGACGCTTGCCGAAAACATCGCCGGCGCGGAAGTCTATTTGCGCGACGTCATCCATTCGCTCGATGATCCGATCTACGCGGAAGGCGCAACCGCCGTCCTCACCGGCAACCTTGCACCACGCGGCTGCGTGATGAAGCCGGCGGCGGCGGATCAGCGCTTCCTCAAGCATCGCGGGCCCGCGCTTGCCTTCGAGGACTACAACCACATGGCGCGCGAGATCGAGCGCGACGACCTCGCCGCCACGCCGGACCACGTCATCGTGCTCAAGAATGCCGGCCCCAAGGGCGGTCCCGGCATGCCGGAATGGGGCATGCTCCCGATCCCGAAAAAGCTGGTGCAAGCGGGCGTGCGCGACATGGTGCGCATCTCGGACGGGCGCATGAGCGGGACGAGCTACGGCGCCTGCATCCTGCATGTGGCGCCGGAGAGCTTCGTAGGCGGGCCATTGGCGTTCGTTGAGACCGGCGACGCGATCGAGGTTGACGTGCCGGCGCGGCGGATCCACCTGCACGTCGCGGAGGAGGAACTCAACCGCCGCCGCGCGGCGTGGAAACAGCCTGCGCCACGCTACCTTCGCGGCTATGGGGCCATGTTCTCCGCCCATATCGGGCAGGCCGACGAAGGCTGCGATTTCGATTTCCTCGCCGGCAAGGGGCAGATTCCCGAACCGGAAATTCACTGACCGCCGCCGCCCGCCCGCCGAGGACTTGATGAAAATCGGACTTTTCGACCACGTCGAACACGGCAAGCGTCCGCTCGCAACCCTGTTCGACGAGCGCCTCGCATTTGCCCAGGCTGCCGACGAGGCTGGCATCTATTGTTTGCACGTGGCGGAGCATCACGCCACGCCGCTCAACATGGTCCCGGTGCCGGGGGTTTATCTCGGCGCGGTGGCGCGCGCGACCAAGCGCATGCGGCTCGGCCCGCTGGTTTATCTCCTGCCACTTTATTCGCCGTTGCGGCTGATCGAGGAGATTTGCATCCTCGACCACCTCAGCTATGGGCGGATGGAAGTGGGCGTGGGCCGCGGCGTGTCGCCGTTCGAGCTCAAGTATCACAAGATCGACCACGACGAATCGCGCGATATCTTCATCGACGCGTTCAATTGCATCGCCGCCGGCTTGACCGCCGACACGCTCACTTATTCCGGGAAGTACCACCAGTACGAAAACGTGCCGATTGCCTTGCGGCCGCTGCAGCAGCCGCATCCCCCCTTCTGGTATGGCTCCTCCAATACCACCGGCGCCACCTGGGC
>VAZL01000071.1 GCA_005883445.1 Alphaproteobacteria bacterium
AGCTCGCCGAGGCGAATTGAAGCACGCGCGCTTGCGAGGTGATGGCGAAGCGATCGATCTGCGCGGCGGCAAGATGGGGAATGCCGCCATGGGTGATGGCGACGCCTTTGGGGGTTCCGGTGGAGCCGGAGGTGTAGATGACGTAGGCGAGGTTGTGCGGCCCCAGCACGTCGGCGGGGGCGCTCTTGGGATGCGCCGCGATCGCCGCCGCCGCGCCGTCAAGCTCCAGACGCCGCACGCCGGGCGCGTCCACCCGATCGCGCAGCCCCCTCGCGCTGATCAGCACCGCCGCGCCGGCATCCGCCAGCATGTAGTGCAGCCGCTCGGCCGGATATTCGGGGTCGAGCGGCAGATAGCCGCCGCCGGCCTTGAGGATGGCGAGGAGCGCAACCACAAGCTCCAGCGAGCGCTCCAGGCACACCCCCACCACGCTCTCCGCTCCCACCCCGAGCGCGCGCAGATGATGCGCAAGCTGGTTGGCGCGCGCATCCAGCTCCCCATAGCTGAGCTGCTCGCCCGCAAACACAACCGCAACCGCGTCAGGCGTCGCCGCCGCCTGCGCCGCAAACAGCTGCGGCAGCGTCGCACACGGCAGCGCACGCGCCGTCGCGGTCCACTCGTGCAGGATCGTGCGCCGCTCCGCCGCCGACAGTATCTCCAGCCGCCCGATCGAAACGTCGGGATCGCCAACAGCCGTCAACAGCCTCAAGAATCTTTGCTGATGGTCAGCAAGATCGGCCGAGGTATGAAATGTCGGATTGGCATCGAAGTCGATTCGAAGCGGACCACCATCTGCGCGATCGTAAACGGCGATGGATAGATCCTCGACCGGGCCAAGTGAGAGATTATGTGCGATGGCATTATTGCCCGCAAAACTAAAATCATAATTGAACCTCATGATATTAACGCTGAGCCCGAACAGCGTTCCGCCATTGGCGATTCCGCCAACATCCCGGCGCAAGTCTGTAATTTGATAACGTTGGTGCTTTAATACTCGGCGGATCTGCCAGGAGATCTGGCCCAGAACTTCTGACACCGTCATGTCCGGACGAACTGCCACACGCAGCGGCAGCACGTTCGAGACCATGCCGGGAGTGCATCTCAACACGTCGCTGCGGGACGCGACGGGGAGGCCAAAAACCAAATCCTTTGCGCCGGTCAGGCGATACAGGAAGATCGCCGTCGCCGCACTTATGATCTGAGCTACGCTTGTGCCGGTGCGGTGTGCGATCGAGCGCAGATCGTCCGCACCCCGATGTGGCAGGTAGGCGGTATTGCGCAGGAAGCGACGGGAGTCGCTCGACGCGCGGCCACGCAACGTGACCGGTTCAGGCCGGTTGGCCAAATAGTCGATCCAATATCGGCGGTCTTGCGCGAATTGTTTCGACGCACGATAGGCGGCGTCCTCTTCCAGCAGGACAGCTAGAGCGCCAAATGAACCATCACGCGTACTTCGTCGGTTCGTGAGCTGCGTGTAAACATTTGCTACTCGGCGGGCGATGAGCCACATGCCGAAAGCGTCCATCACGATATGATGATAACGCGCATACCAAAAGAACCGACTATCCGACGCTTTGAACAAAGCGTATCCGAACAGCGGTCCCCGGGTTGGGTCGACCGGCCGCGCCAAATCAACCTGCATCCATGATTCCGCAGCGGCACGCGCATCGGGCTCGCCGCTGACATCAATGATCGGCATCGACCAAGACGGTGGAGGGCCAAGGACCTGCCGGGGGCCCCCCGCGTGTTCAATGATTTGCACACGCAGCGCCTCCGTTTCGGCGACAACTTGTTGTAATGCCCGTTCAAACGAAACCGCGTCCACGGAGCCGTGGATCTCGAGGTACTCACCGATATTGTATGCGGGGCTAGATGGATTGAGCTGCTGAGCAAACCAAATTCCAAGCTGGGCCGTTGACAGTCGGAACATGTTATTGTTCTGAACACGCGCCCAGTCGATGTGCAGCCTGTTACTAAAACTGCGATCGAGATCAGACACCGAAACGATGACCCTGTTTCAGAGTAATTGAACCATGGTGCGGAGGTGCGTGAGCTTCGGCAGACGCCCATTTGTACAGGTAGAAATCCGCATTGTCATGTGTGTAGGACGACGGGAAGCATCTGGGAATCCAGCACAAACGCCTAGTGCCCGCGGCATCTATATGCTAGACTGCGCAATGGGCTGCGTGTGCGGTCACGCGTTGATCAATTTTGGTTGAGTCGACTGGATCTCGCGCTAAGGTTCTGCGTCAGGTGACGAGAAAGGATCCGTATATGGCACAGGAAACGACTGGGGCTGGCACGGCCAAAAGTAAGGATCCAGGCATGACCGGTTCTGACCTGACCGGAATGACAGAGGAGGAGCGCGATCAAGTTGCGTCGAAATTGGTCGATCGTTTCTCCCTGTGGTCCGGAGCTGCCGGATTGATCCCCATCCCCCTCGTCGACATGGCTGCAGTTGGCGGAGTTCAACTCCAGATGTTACGCCGCCTTTCCGAAATTTACGGCGTTCCATTTTCCGAAAATCGAGGCAAATCGATCATAGCCAGCTTGGCAGGAGCGGTGATCCCGGCGAGCACTGCGACGACCACCGCGGTGGGTGTGGGCAGCCTGGTGAAGAGCTTTCCCGGAGTAGGAACGGCAATCGGCGCGCTGACAATGCCGGTGTTCTCCGCCGGCGCCACCTACGTGATCGGCAAGGTTTTCATCCAGCATTTTGCTTCGGGTGGGACGCTGCTTGATTTCAATCCCCCCGATTATCGTGAGTTCATCAAGGCCCAGAAAGAAAAGTTTGCCGCCCGCTCGGCGGCAGCGCCATCCTCCGGTCCTTCCGCTTCCACCGCCCGAAGTGCGTCGAGCAAGGGCGGCGCCGCAGCCGGCGGCCCTTGATCGCCATGGGCTTTTAATCCATACCGACGTCGGTATGGACCGGCCGGGCGCTAGAGGTAGAGACAGAGATCATGACGTAATGACGGTGGCGATCGCTGTTATAATCTACATCGTATTCTGCATTCTCACGGGGCTCTGCGGCAGCCAACGCCGCATGGGGTTTTTCGGCACATTCATAATGTCGCTTTTCATCACTCCCATTGTGATGATAATCGTGCTGAAATTAACCGCGCCATCAGAACGCGTCGAATGGCGTCACCGCCCGCAGAGCGATTGACTGCCGTTGCACTAGAAGCGGCAGTTTCTCTGCGGTCGTAGGGATTGACGCGCGACGCGTGCAAACGGGCACATCCAGCGATGTCTTTCTTCACGCTCGTTCGCCGTGAAATGTACGGCTCCCTGAATCGGCTGATCGTCATATCCGCCCTGGGAGGCATTAGCACCGCCGCGATTCTAACCGCGATCAATTCCGGGGCCCAGGCCGCTGACAGCGGCAAGGTCAGCCTCTGGTCAGCGGCGCTTTTCATCGTCGCGCTTTTTCTCTTCATCAAGACACAGCATTACATTTTGATCACGGCGACGGCCGAGATCGAGGCCATCATCCACAAACTGCGGCTGCGCCTGATGGATCACGTGCGCCACTCCGAGCTTCTTCCGCTGGAGGCGATCGGCCGTGGAGAAATCGTTGGCGCCATCACTAAAGAGACCGCGACACTCACGCAAATGAGCAACACGCTCGCTTTTGCGGCCCAAGGCGCGGTTCTCATCTTCTTCGTTGCAATGTATGTTGCGTATCTGTCACTCCTAGCCTTCGCGCTAAGCGTCATAATCCTCGGCATCGCAGCAGTGCTGTTCCACGCAAAGAGCCGCCAACTCCGCATGGCGTCTCATGAAGCGTCTAATTTGGAACACCGGCTGTTCGATCGTCTGATGGACCTCCTGAACGGCTTCAAGGAGGTGAGGCTCAACAGCGCGCGTAGCGACACTCTTTTTAACGATATTGTCGAAATGTCGAGGGTCGCCGCCAACATCAAAATCCGCGCCCAGAGCGAAACCTTCAGGCGAATGGTGTTCTTGCAAAGCGCGCTGTACGGATTGCTCGGCGCTATAGCGTTCGCGGTCCCGACTTTCAGCGGCGCGATGGGAGCAGAAACCGTCACGAAGACGATAACGGCTCTCGTGTTTGTCGTCGGTACGTGTTTTGGCTTGGTTCAGGCAATACCCATTTTGAGCGCCGCGAATACGGCAGCGGACAACATCGAGCAACTGGAGGCTAGGCTACTGGCGACTATCCCCACGACGGAAGTTACCGCGGTTGAGCCCTCGAAGCGCTTCCACAAGATCGAGATGCGCAATGTCGTGTTCCGCTACGTCGACAAATGGTCCGACGCCGTTTTCCAGGTCGGGCCGATCGACTTCACGTTGCTATCGGGCGACCTCGTCTTCATTACCGGCGGCAACGGTTCGGGCAAGTCGACTTTCCTGAAGTTGCTCGCCGGGCTGTATAAGCCCGATTCAGGCGAAATCACTTTTGATGGAGTGCGCGTCAACGACAGCACGCGTCAGGCCTATCGCGAGTTGATTGCCGCGATCTTTCCTGACTATCATCTCTTCGAGAAACTCTATGGGGTCCCCGATCCCGATCCCGCGGAGGTCGACAGTCTGCTGGCGCAATTCCGATTGCACGACAAGACGCACCTCACTGACGGCCATTTTAGCACACTCGATCTATCGCAAGGGCAGCGCAAACGTCTGGCGCTCATCGTAAGCTTGCTGGAGAAGCGGCCGCTTCTGTTGCTAGACGAATGGGCCGCCGATCAAGACCCGGAATTTAGGCGTAAATTCTACTATGAGCTGTTGCCGGAGTTGAAGCGGAGCGGCGAGACGGTGGTGGCGATAACGCATGACGATCGCTATATCGACGAAATGGACTTGCCCGCTCGCAGACTGCGCATGGAAGACGGCCGGTTCGCTGCGCAGCAGACGGTGGAGAACAGGTGATGAAAGCGTATCTGTGGTCAGATGGGGAGCCGCTCCCGACGACGAGACGAGCCCGGTGGCGGCGGTTCGCTGAACGCCATCTCCCGAGTGTGGTGATCTACCTGATGGTCGCGACACTCGTCGCGGTGGTGCTCTACCCTCACATGGTGGTAACGGTTCCCAGCGGCGACGTCGGAGTCCTGTGGAAACGTTTTGGCGGCGGCACGGTGCTCGACCCGCGGCGGTTGAAGAATGAGGGTTTCAATCTCATTTTGCCCTGGAACCAAGTATTTCTGTACGACCTGAGACTGCAATCCTTTACCGAGTCCTACAACGCCATCTCCAGCGACGGCGTGAGCCTGACGGCGACAATCATTGTCCGGTTCCGGCTCCAGCGCGACGCGGTCCCCGTGCTCCACCAAGCGATCGGGCCTAATTTTGAGCAAGTGCTGGTGCAGCCCGGCATCGGCAGTCTGACGCGCGAGGTGATTGCTCAATATACTGCCGAACAGGTCTATTCGACGGCACGCCAGGAAATTCAGGACAAAATCCGCAGCCTTGTGGAGGACAGGCTATCCGAGAAGATGATGGAGCACGAAGGCGAAGAGTCGTACCGCGTCTCGATGAGGGACACCATCATCCTCTACGACATACTTGTGACTGGCATTGAACTGCCCGCGGCCATCGTCGCCGCCATCAATCGCAAAACCGAGCAATACTACATTGCGGAGGAATATAAGTTTCGCGTCGAGCGCGAAAAAAGAGAGTCGGAACGCAAGAAGATCGAGGCAGAAGGCATACGCGATTTTCAACAGACCGTCAGCCAAGGCATCTCAGAGTCCTACCTGCGTTGGCGCGGCATCGAGGCGACGCTGCAGCTTTCGCAATCCACCAATGCGAAAGTCGTCGTCATCGGCAGCGGCAAAGACGGCTTACCGATCATCCTTGGCAATGTGGATACACCGGCGCCGCTGGCGGGGAGCCCGCCGCCGAGCGGGACCGACGCCACAAAGGAAAGCACCACCGCTGCCGGTCCGGCGGTGCCGTTGGAGAAAACGCCCGCTGCCGGATTGGCGACGCCGGCCGAAAAGATAGCGCCTGCCAGTTCGGCCACTCCGGCTGCCGCTCCTCCCGAGGAATCGCGCTCGTTTTGGCCGCTCAGTCTCTCCGATATCGAGACTTATCTTTACCGGATCCTACGTCCGGAGCCGAACGCAGAGCCGAAAGCGGCGGAGCCTCGCTCAAGGCAGCCATCCGACAGACCGGTCGCAGCGCAGCCGCGGTAGCGTCGTCGGCTCTGCCGACCGGCATTACCGAGATCGCATGGCGGCAGGGAAGGCTCCAATCGAAACTTCGCAGCGGCAGCTCAGGTCCCGCGACCCCACAGCCCGCAATAGCGCCGAGCCACGAGTGGCAGCCCGTTCTCATAGCCGGGCCAATTCGCGTATTTCGGCAGCTTGAAGTCCTTCTCGGCCGGCTCCCAGCATTTGCCGTCTTGCCCCATCTTTTTCATCTCGGCGGAGGCCTCCTGCATCAGCGTGAGGATGTCTTGCGCATCCTTCTTGGTGCCGAGTCGACCACCCGGCTGGCCGGGATGTCCGGGGATCAGCCTCTCCCAGTCCAACGCGAGGACCTTCTTGATGAACTCCTCCGTTTCGAGCGGATAGATGTCGATGAAGCCGCGCCCGGGAAACGATCCGACTGGTATCGTGTCGACAACGAAGACGATCTTCTCTTTCGGCAACCACATCACTAAGTTCGAGTCGGAGTGATTGAGGCCGAAATATTTCAGCTCGAGCGTAGTGCCGCCGAGCTTGATTGTGCGGCCGGTGTCGCTGACCACCTGATCGGGGAGCGGAGTGTTCGGATCCTTGAGCACGGCAAGCCGTTCCTTCGCCCGCTTGTGCGCAATGATGGTGGCGCCGGCGTCCTTGAACGGCTTGCCGCCGGCGATGTGATCGTAGTGGTGGTGGCTGTAGATTAGGAACTTGATCGGCTTGTCGGTCACCTTCTTGATCTCGGCGATGTAATCTTGGCCGCCGGTCGGTCGGCCGTAGGCGATCGGATCGGTCGCGATCACGCCGTCCTTGGTGACGATGAACATCGATTGATGGTTGCCGTTGCGGAATATGTAGACGTTGTCGGTGCCGTCGACCTTGGTGGTCTCGATTTGCGGCCGTTGTGCCTGCTGCGCCAGCCCCGTGGTTGCGAACCCGGCGGCACTCAACGCGACCGCCATGGCTGTGAGACGAATCTGTGACATTGACGAGTCCTCCCTCGTGCTTCTCGGGCCGCGCCGCCTGTTTCCGCGGCGCCGCCCTGCTGCAAGTTATAGTATAGGCGCGGACGAGATACCACGTATCGAACGTTTAGGTGCGGGCCTCACCGAAGGCCGGGGAGGAAGGCCAGCGCTACCAAGTGTGCGGCGATGCAAAATCGCAATTCGACGACCCGACCATTGCGCACGACCGCTTTGCGCTCGGCAAAACTAATTTGCACGTCGTGATGGTCGAGGAACGTTTGGTCGAGTGGATATACTGCCTTGTATACGGCCTCCTTGGCGACGAAAAGCAGTCGTCCCTGGTAAGGGTCATCGCCTATTCTCAGCCGCTCTTGCGGCGTTGCGACCAAGTCCAGCAATTCAGGCGGCAACGATTCGGCCGGCTCGACGTCTATCCCTATGGCGCCTATATCACGACCCATCCCGACTGCCGCGACCGCAACACGAGAATCGTGGGCGAGTGAGCCGACGACTCCTGGGGGCCAGGCTGGCGCTCCCCCGGAAGTTCTCGGTAGTGCGCATTCGGGGTGCCCCAATCGCTTGAGGAGTTGACGTGCCACAATGCGAGCCGAGCCGCTCGCACGCCGCACCTTGACGACACTCGAGGCGAAGGCAGGAGCTTCCTCCGGCAATAACGCATCTTCATCGCCAGGTGAGATCAAGCGATGGCCGATCACGACGCCTGGAAAAGAGAGGGCATCGATTGCTGACTGGAGCAAGGGATCGACCGTCATAATCATTCTCGGCAGGGATTATCGGTTTCGTGGATCGTGCGCATTTGGGCGCCAGCGAACACGCAACACTCGGCTCAACAATTCCTCCTGCTCGCTTTGATCTTGCGGCCTCGACGGCCACCTGCAGCTCGGTGCGCCTCTATAACGGCAAATGATTTTGCTCGTTGTCAATCTTGTCGCGACGACCCGGCTGGTCCTGTAGAGCATGCAACGAGACGAAACGGCCAAAACGGCGAGGTTAACGGTTTTCCAAGGTGGACCGCGTTTTGCTGGAAGCAATCGGGAATGTGTCGCAGCGATGGGTCGGCTCGCCCGTTGAGCGCAAGGAAGATCAGGCGCTCCTGACCGGGCAGGCACGCTTTATCGACGATCTCTCGCCAATTCCGGGAATCCGCTTTGCAGCGATCTTGCGTTCGCCCCATCCGCACGCACGGATCGGACGGATCGATCTCGCGCGAGCGCGGGACCTGCCAGGGGTTCGGGGCATCGTCACCGGCAAGGACGTCAGCGATCTGATTGGACCGGTGCCGAGCGTCGTGAAGGCTCCGCTCGCCTACTATCCCATCGCAATCGACCGGGTACGATACGTCGGCGAGCCCGTTGCCGTGGTAATTGCGGACACGCGTTACATCGCGGAAGACGCGTGCGACCTGATCGGCGTCGAATATGAAGTGCTTCCGGCAGCGTCCGACCTGCGAAGCGCCACCGCGCGCGACGCCCCGGTGATCCACGAGAGGGTCGGTTCGAACATCATAAGCCGGCGCAGCTTCAGCTACGGCAACCCGGATGCTGCCTTTGCCGTGGCTGATCGAGTGTTCGAGTTCTCGTACTCGTATCCGCGCTATGCCTCCACGCCGATGGAGACGTTCGGCGTCATTGCGCAATTCGAACGGGCCCCTGACCGTTACACGGTATGGTCGAACTTCCAGGGGCCGTTCGTGGTCCAGCCGCTCATGGCCAGCGCATTGCGTGTGCCTGGCCACCGACTTCGCCTCATCACGCCGCCGAGCAGCGGCGGAAGTTTCGGTATCAAGCAGGCCGTTTTTTCGTACATCGTCCTTCTCGCCGCCGTCAGCCGCAAGACGGGCGTGCCCGTCAAGTGGATCGAAGATCGCGCCGAGCACCTCACGGCCTCGTCCGCCTCGAGCGATCGCGTGGGAACGGTCGCGGCGGCGTTCACGAAGGACGGCGAGCTCACTGGATTGCGGTTCAGGAACACCGCGAACATGGGCGCCCACGTGCGGCCGCCCGAGCCCGCCTCCCTCTATCGCATGCACGCCGCCTCAAACGGCTGCTACAAGGTGCAGAACATTTCCATCGACAACGAGCTCGTTGTCACGAACTGCACACCCGTGGGTCTCAATCGAGGATACGGGGGACCACAGTTCTATTTTGCCCTCGAACGTATCATGGACATCGCGGCGCGCGGGCTCGCCATGGATCCGGCGGAACTGCGCCGTCGCAATTTCATTTCTGTCGATGCTTTCCCTTACAGAGCGCCGGCAGGCGCCATATTCGACGCCGGCGACTACGATGCGGCGCTGTCGGAGCTCCTGCGGATCGCCGACTATGACGAGCTCAAACGCCGGCGCGACGAAGTCCGCCGCAAGGGAGGGCTTTTCGGCATCGGCCTGGCAGCGGGTGTAGAACCATCCGGCTCGAATATGGCCTATGTTTCGCTGGCGCAGACGGCGCAAGACCGCCGCCGTGCCGACCGCAAATCGGGCGCTAATGCCAGCGCAGTGGTCTCGGTCGATCCGAGCGGACAAGTCACGTTGCGCCTGTGCAGCACCCCGAATGGCCAGGGCCATGCGACGGTTGCCGCGCAGATCGTCGCCGACGCGCTCGGACTGCACCCCAACGACGTCGATGTGGTGACGGAGATCGACACGCTGACAAGCGCTTGGTCGATTGCGTCGGGAAATTACTCGAACCGCTTCGCGGCAATCGTCGTCGATGCCATCGCCAAGTGCGCGGAACAAGTCGCGCAGAAAATCAAATTGCTTGCCTCTGACGCCCTGGATGCTGCTCCCGAAGAGATCGAGCTACGCGAAGGCTATGCCCGAGTGCGCGGTCAGTCCAACAAGGGATTGCCGTTCCGCAAGGCGGCGGCGCGCGCGCACTGGGACCCCGCCGGTTTGCCGGACGATGCCACCCCCGGAATTCATGAAGCTGCCGTCGTGTCGCCGCCAGTCTTGGGCGCGCCCGATGACGAAGATCGGATTGCTTCCGCGGTCACATTCGGCTTCGTAATCGATTTGGTGGCGGTGGAGATCGACCGCAGCACCGGGGCGATCCGCATCGATAAATATGTCTCGGTTCACGACGTCGGAACCCAGCTCAATCCCAAAATCGTCGAAGGACAGGTCCACGGCGGCTTTGCCCATGGTCTAGGCGCGGCGCTGTTCGAAGAATTGGTGTATGACGAGCGGGGCAATTTCCTGTCGGGGACTTTTGCGGATTATCTCTGTCCGACAGCCGTCGAAGTTCCACCCGTCGAGATCGGCCACGTCGAAACGGCTTCTCCCGTCAATGCGCTAGGCGCGAAGGGCATGGGAGACGGCAGTTCGATGCTCACCCCCGCCGTGATCGCAAACGCCGTCGCGGATGCCCTCGGACGAGACGATATTTCGTTGCCGTTGAACCTGCGGCGCGTGTGGGCGCTCGCGAACGGGCACGATGTTAGGCGGCGCCCGGTCGCAGCGCAGGTCCGAGCAGAAGGGACGGCGGTCGGCGCCGGGGCGCTGACGGGAAGCGGGGAAATCTCCCTGTCCGCTCCCGTCGAGGAGGTGTGGCGCCGGCTCCTCGATCCGAGCGAGCTTGCTGCCATCATCCCGGGGTGTCGCGGCCTCACGCAGGAAGGTCCAGATCGCTACTCGGCGGAGGTCGTGATCGGTGTTGCCGGCATTCGCGGGGCTTTGGGGTTCGGATCGGGATCGGGCTTCTTGAGTCTGCGACCCGAGGTCGGCGGCCGCACGCATCTCCAGTATTGCTACGAAGCCGATATCGGCGGCAAGGTTGCGGCCGTCGGCCAGCGCATGCTCGGTAGCGTGACGCGTTATCTCATCGCTCAATTCTTTCACTCTCTGGAGCGTCGGCTCAGACCGATGGGTGGCTCGGGCTGGCGAAGCTGGTGGTCGAAATTGCGACGGTATGGCCGAAACGGAGGCGAGCCGTGAAGCCTGTGGCGTTCGACTATTATCGGCCGGAGGCCGTTTCGGAAGCGCTCGCTCTCCTGTCCGAGAAGGGGGAGGAGGCGGCCGTCCTCGCTGGCGGGATGACGCTCGGACCGATGCTGAACCTCAGAGTCGTTCGTCCGCGCGCCGTGATCGACATTTCACGCATCCAGGCGCTGAAGACCATTACGGCACGATCCAACATCGTGGTGACCGGCGCTGGAGTGGTACAGAGCGACGCGCTGCGCGCGAACGTCATTGCACGCGAGGTGCCGCTGCTCGTCATGGCGTTGCCATGGGTCGGGCATTTTCAGACGCGCAATCGCGGAACACTCGGCGGCTCGGTCGCGCACGCGGATCCGAGCGCCGAAATACCGCTCGCCCTCGTCGTGTGCGACGGGGCCGTCGTGCTGCAGTCGCGGCGGCGGCAACGGCGCGTTCCTGCGCGGGAGTTCTTTCTCGGCGCGCTCACCACGCAGCGCCAGCCGGACGAGATGGTGACGGCGCTGGAGTGGCCGCGCGCCGCGCCGGATGCCGGCCACGCCTTCACGGAGATCGCTCAGCGGCACGGAGACTTCGCGATCGCGGCTGCAGGCTGTAGCCTTCGTCTCGATAAGAGCGGCCGGCTCGAGGAACTCTCCCTTGGTGTCGGGGGGGTGGAGAGTCGGCCAGTCGCCATCGACGCGAAGGGTTTTCTCGGCTGTTCCGCGAGCGACATCGCCGCAGGCCTCTGCGAGCATGCTGCGGTCAGCGTGACACCCATGGAGGATCATTCGGCAAGCGCCGATTATCGGATTGCGCTCACGAGGGTGCTGGTGGAGCGCGCGGTCAACGATGCGCTCGCGATGGCTCGACAGCGAAGGGATCGCCTGCAATGACAACGCTTCATCGCGCAGCCGGTGAGCGCTTCACGCTCCATTTGACCTTGAACGGGCAACGCCGATCCGGCGAGGCCGAGCCGCGCATGCTGCTGTGCGATTTTCTGCGTCATGAGCTGCAGGCCTTCGGGGTTCACGTCGGTTGCGAGCATGGCGTATGTGGCGCCTGTACGGTTCTCCTCGATGGACGAGCCGTGCGCAGCTGCACCCAGTACGCCGCCCAGGCCGACGGCGCGGACATCGTCACCGTGGAGGGGCTCGCTGAACCAGGCACGCTCAACGAGGTACAGCGCGCCTTCGCGAAGCATCATGCCCTGCAATGCGGGTTCTGCACGCCGGGTATATTGTGCTCGGTGACGCATTTTCTGCGCGACACGCCGGCACCGGACGAGCAGCAGGTCCGCGACATGCTTTCCGGTCACATCTGCCGGTGCACGGGATATGCGCCGATCGTTGCCGCGGTGCTCGAAGCCGCAACCGCGATCCGCAAAGGTTCGTGACATGGATCTGGGCAGCGCGTTTGCCGCCTCGGTGATGCGCCAACCTCGGCAGGAGGCGTTCGTCGAAGGCAACCGTCGGATGACCTATGCCGATTGGTATCGTGAGATCGCGTCGGTTGCCGGCGGCTTGCGGGACATGGGGTTACAGGCCGGGGACCATCTCGTGCTGGTGATGCGGAATCGATACGAGATGGCGACGCTGTACTGGGCATGCCAATTGCTCGGCATCGTGTTTACGCCGGTGAGCTGGCGCGCAACCGCGGACGAGATCAGGTATTGCCTCGAGGACGCCGAAGCGGCAGCCGTGGCGTTCGACGGCGCCTCGGGCGCGGCCGCCCCAGAGGCTGCCGCGACGCTCAAGATCGACCCGCGCCGTGTGATCCTTACCGCCGACGGCAAAGGTGAAGGTATGCCATTCGCACGACTGCGCGATTCACCCGTGCTCGCCCGTCCCGCCGCGGTCAGCGAGTCCGCGACATGCTTGATGCTTTACACCTCCGGGACCACCGGGCGCACAAAAGGCGTGCCGCGCAGCCACCGTAGCGAGCTGATGGCGGCGATTGCTCACATTGCCCAGAACCAATATCGGCAGGGCGATTCCGGTCTCGGCGTGATGCCGTTCTTCCACACGATGGGCGTGCGCATAATGCTCAGCGCGGCGCTGCTCAATGGCAAACTGGTGTGTGTGCCCGAATATGGACCGGAGCAGGTTCTGCGGCTGATCTCCGAGGAGCGGCTGACGACGCTCTTCCTCGTCCCCACGATGTTCCACGACGTGCTGCGACACCCTGAGTTCGAGTCTTACGACCTGCGTTCCTTGTCCCGTGTCGGCTTCGCAGGCATGACGATGAGTCCGGCGCTGATCGAGTGTTGCCTGGATCAGCTCAAGCCCAATCTGTTCGTCAACTACTATGGTTCCAGCGAAATCTACACCTTCAGCTACTGCGATCATCTCGACCGCAAGCCCGGCTGCGCCGGGCGCGCCGGGATGAACCAGATCATCCGGGTCGTTTCGCCGTCCCGCGACGACGATATCGAGATCGACCTGCCGTCGGGCGTCACTGGTGAGATCGTCGCCAGCATGCGCAGCCCGGAGGCGTTTTCGCGCTACTGGAAGCGCCCCGATGCCGACGCCAAGGCCATTCAAGGCAGCTGGTACCGCACCGGTGATCTCGGAAAGCTCGACGAGGATGGCGAGCTCTACGTCGTCGGCCGCGTCGACGACATGATCATCAGCGGCGGCGAAAACATCTTTCCGGAGGAAGTGGAGGACGCCCTCGCGCGCAGCAAGCTCGTCGCGGGGTGCGCCGTCGTGGGAATGCCGGACGAACGGCTCGGCGCTAAGGTGGTGGCCTTCGTTGAACCGGCGAGCGCCGAGCTCGCACCTGATGAGCTCGACAAGGTGTGCTTGCGCGGCGGGCTCGCCCGTTTCAAGCGCCCCAGGGAATACGTGTTCGTGAAGGCCATCCCCCG
>VAZL01000600.1 GCA_005883445.1 Alphaproteobacteria bacterium
CACGGATGTGGCTCATTCTGGTGCACGACCTCCTGGCCACGGCGGCGGCGGTGGTCGCGAGTTTCTTCATTCGCTTCGAGGAGGGCGGGCTTGCCGAGCGCTGGCGATTCCTGGCGATTTTGCTGCCTGCCTTCGGCGTGTATTCCGGTTTCATCTACGGCGTCTCTGGCCTCTACAAGGCGAAGTGGCGCTTCACCTCGCTGCCCGATCTCTTCAACATTGTGCGCGCCGCGACGATACTGGCGGTAACGCTGCTCGCGCTCGACTACGTGCTGCTGGCGCCAAACGTCTACGGCACATTCTTCTTCGGCAAGATCACGATTGTACTGTATTGGCTGCTGCAGATCGCTTTTCTGGCGGGCCCGCGCATCGCCTATCGCTATTTTCGCTACACCCGCACGCTTCTGCATGCAAAGGCGGGCGGCACAACGCCGATCCTCGTCGTTGGCCGCACTGCCGATGCGGATGTGCTGTTACGTGCGATCGAGAGCGGAGCGGTGACGAAGATCCGCCCCGTGGGCATCCTATCGCCGTCCATGGCGGATCGGGGCCAAGCCATACGCGGCATTTCCGTGTTCGGCGGTCCAGATGATATCGAGGGCGTAGTCGCCGAACTCAGCAAGCGCGACATCAACGTGACGCGGCTTGTGCTCACGCCAAGCGCACTCGTGCCGGAAGCAAAGCCCGAAACCATTCTGATGCGAGCCAGGCGCCTTGGGTTGGCCACTAGTCGCCTTCCTTCGCTCGATGACGGCGGCGAAGCACTGCAGCTTGCGCCGGTCAATGTCGAGGATTTACTGCTGCGGCCTAGGGTGAAGATCGATTACCACCGCCTGGAAGGTTTCGTGCGAAACAAATCGATCATCGTAACCGGCGGCGGCGGCTCCATCGGAGCCGAAATTTGCGACCGCATTGTAACCTTCGGCGCGGGGCGCGTGCTGGTCATCGAGAACTCCGAGCCTGCGTTGCACGCCGTCTTGGAAATGCTTGCGGCCAAGCAGTCGAAGGCGAAGATCGAGGGCCGTCTTGCCGACGTGCGCGATCGCACCCGCATCTTCCGCCTGATGAACGCCTTTCGGCCCGACATCGTATTTCACGCCGCGGCGCTCAAGCACGTGCCGTTGCTGGAGCAAGACTGGGCGGAGGGAGTCAAGACCAACGTGTTCGGCTCCGTCAACGTGGCCGACGCCGCGATCGCCGCGGGCGCGGCCGCCATGGTGATGATCTCGACCGACAAGGCGATCGAGCCCGTGTCCGTGCTCGGCGCGTCAAAGCGCCTTGCCGAGATGTATTGTCAGGCGCTCGATAACGACTTCGCGCGGCGCGGCGCGCCACACGAGCGCGCCATGCGATTGATCGCAGTGCGTTTTGGCAACGTTCTCGCCTCGAATGGTTCGGTGGTGCCGAAATTCAAGGCGCAGATCGAGGCGGGCGGTCCGCTCACGGTGACGCATCCGGAGATGGTGCGCTACTTCATGACCATCCGCGAGGCGTGCGACCTTGTGGTCACGGCGGCAAGCCATGCGCTCCAGGCCGGGCAGGCGGGTGTGGCGGTTTACGTGCTCAATATGGGCCAACCGGTGAAGATCGTCGATCTCGCCGAGCGGATGATCCGCCTCTCGGGTCTCGAACCCGGGCGCGACATCGACATTACCTTCACCGGCATCAGGCCCGGCGAGCGCCTGCAAGAAATCCTGTTCGCGCGCGAGGAGCCGACCGCCCCCATCGGCATCGAGGGCATCGTTGCCGCCAAGCCGGTGAGTCCTTCGCTCGAAGCGATGCGCGGCTGGCTTGCGGCGCTCGAACAAGGCCTCGCGCGCGAAGACCGGTCCGTTATCTTTGGCGTGCTGCACGACGCGGTACCGGATTTCGGCGGGGAAGCAGCCTGAATTCTGTATCTCGTCGCTCTCGGCGGCCCGACGCCCCCGCGCGATCTTGCGGGCCTCGCTGAGCCTTCCGACCCTTACTACTGCGGCGATGGTTATGCCGGTCTCTTACGGCTATGTTTCACCCTACGGGGCCTATGCCCATGTGCCAGCATATCGCGGCCAGCGCGCGCGGGGCTATCCGCTCCGGTGCTCCTGCCAGTCCGTGTTGGGCAGGACAGCGACAGAAAACTCTCTGCTAGCGTCGCTTCATGACGCCGGAAAAAGTGGCAAGAAGCCATAAGATGACTACGGCGCTGGCGCCCAACATCGCCAGTGAGACGACGAGGTTATGCGCCGCGACGGTGATGAGCGCGAGCGCGGCCAGTGCCAGATTGGCCACGAAGACGCGAGTGACGATCTCGCGCACCGTCAGGCCGCAATCGGTGGCGCGCTGATAGAAATGCGTGCGATGGGCTCGCCAGAACGGCTCGCCCCGCACGACGCGGCCGGCAAGGGTGATCGTCGCATCGGCGAGATAGTAGAGGGGTAGGATCAGCGCCGCTGCCACATGGCCCATTGCAGCAAGCTCCATCAACAGCCAGCCGAGTAGAAGCCCAATCGGCAAGCTGCCCACATCGCCAAGAAAGACCTGCGCTACCGGCCTATTAAAGGGCGCGAAGCCGATCATCGCACCAACGAGGGCGGCCGCGAGGAGAGCGGGCAACGGTTCGACCGCACCGGCAAGGCCGAGTAGGACGATCGCGCCTGTCACCGGTACCACTTCGGCCACGGTCATCCAGTCGATGCCGTCCATGAAATTGACGAGGTTGACGAACCAGACCCCGACCAGGAAAAGGCACGCGCGCTCGATCGGCCACGGGACTTGCGGCAGAATTTGCAACTCGTTCGGCAGCGCGGTGATCACAGCCCCGACGGCGATGCATTGCATGGCGAGGCGGGCTGCGGCCGGCAAGGAACGGATGTCGTCGATTGCGCCGATCACCGTCAGCAACACGGTGGCCGAGATCACGGTCAGGAATTGACCGCTCTGGCCACGCAGGAGGACGGGCGACAACACGAGCGCACCCCAGGCGACTGCCAGAGTGGCGATCACGACAGCGATGCCACCGCCTTGCGGCGTGGGTTGGTGATGGGATGAGCGTGGGTTGGGTCGCACCATTGCATAGCGCGCGAGCCATGGCCGCAGGAGCAGCATCAATGCGAAACTTAGGGCAAACCCGACGAGAGCAGTCGGTCCGAGCACCCACAGACGCTCAATGGCTTGCTCAATCATTGTTCTGCTATTCGCCCGATCCGACCGTCCGCACGATAGCATTCCGACGAATAGCGTACATCAATGGCTCGACGACCGCTGTTGCATTTGCCGTGGCAAGGCCGTACTCGCTATGTTTCGCCTCGAAGGCCAGACTAGGATCATCATGTCGAACAGGCAGGCTCGGGATCGGCGCTTCCGGTTTGGCGACAACTGGCTCGACTTCGCTCGCAGTCTCAGCGCGAGTCAGCTTACCGAGGCAGAACGTTCGCTTCGACGCTCGCTCGAGCGCGATACCCTCGCGGGGTTGAGCTTTCTCGATATTGGCTCAGGGAGCGGGCTATTTTCGCTCGCCGCTCGCAAACTCGGAGCGCGCGTGCATTCGTTCGATTTTGACGAGGATTCCGTACTCTGTACCGCACGATTGCGCGACCGCTATTTCGCCGGTGACGGCGAATGGACGATCGAACAAGGCTCGATCCTGGATGCCGAGTATGTGCGCAGTCTCGGCACGTTCGACGTGGTCTATGCTTGGGGGGTCCTGCATCACACCGGAGCCATGCGTGACGCATTGGGTGCCGCCGCTCGCCTGGTCGCAGCGGGTGGCGTATTCGCATTCGCGCTCTATCATCGCACCCTGATGTGTGGCCTTTGGCGGCGGGAAAAGCGGTGGTACAGCGGGGCGTCGTTGGAAGCGCAACGGCGCGCGCGTGCCGTCTATGTCGCGCTTTTGCGGACGGCGTTCTTCCTGACGGGCCGTGAGTTTCAGTCTCATGTCGCCAACTATCACAGCGTCCGCGGAATGGACTTCATGCATGATGTGCACGACTGGATGGGCGGCTATCCTTATGAGTCGATCCTAGCGCCGGAAGTGGACGCGTTGATGCAGCGGCTCGGCCTCGCACGTGTCCGCGCCACGGACACACCCTTGACGACCGGTATCTTCGGATCGGGCTGCGACGAGTACCTCTATCGCCGAACCGGCTGAAAGCCTCCGAACCCGCGAGTGTCGCTTGCAGCGGGCCCGAAATGTCGGTCCATCGGCGTCCGCGCTTGGCCACGAGGGCGGCGCTCGGCTACACTGCTGGTTTCATCACGTCCAATCAGGCATTGTACTGCTGTGTTCTCGCTTGATCACCTCGACGCAATCAGAGGGGCGGAATTAGACACGATCGCTTCGTTCTTTCCTGTCGGCGCGCGCGTTCTCGAAATCGGGGCCGGTACCGGTAAGCAGGCGCTGGAACTGCAACGGCGGGGCTTCGAGGTTACCGCGATCGAGATCGCGAAGTCGAACTATGCAGCCAGCGTCGACCTCGTGTTCTCGTCGAACGTGCTGGAGCACGTAGAAGATCTTTCACGCATGCATGCCGAGATCCGCCGCGTGCTGGCGCCGGGCGGCGCCTGCATTCATGTCCTGCCGACCCACACGTGGCGGTTTTGGACCACGCTGACGTCCTATCTCGAGGCAATTTCGTTCTTTGTGTCGTCGGTGCCGCAGCTCTGGCCGCAGTCGGTGCGAAGTGCAACCGAGATGCGGCGATTGAGAGCGGCCTGGTACCGGACTGCCCGGCATACCGTCGGTCTCTGTCTTCCCCGTCGGCACGGTGCGCGCGGAAACGTTATTTCGGAATTGTGGTTGTTCCATCCCCGTTGGTGGCGCCGGAATTTCCAGGACAACGGTTTTGCTGTCCGCGCCGAGGGGCCGGTAGACTTGTTTTATACCGGCGAGGTCCTGTTGGGGCTGCGCCTGGGACTCGCCAAGCGCAAACGTTTGGCACGCGTGCTCGGTAGTTCCTGCCACTTCTTCAAACTTGAACCGGTGCCGCAACGCGCCAGGTGATGCGGTTGATGCAGCTCACGCGTACTCGCGGGCGATCTCTTGCGCCGGCCGCCCCGCGATCAGCTGGCTGAGGGCGCCCTCAGCCCTACGCACCATCGTTTCGAGACTGTAATTCGTGACGACCCTCTCGCGGGCGTTGTTCCGCAAGCCTGGATCTTGCGCGATGCGCTGGCGCAGCCGCCGCCAGGCCGCGCAAAGCAGATCGGGATTTTTTGGCGGGACTACTTCGCCCAGTTCGCCGGTGATCAGGCGCACATCGCCCACGTCGGTAGCGGCCACGGGGACGCCGCAGGCCATCGCCTCGCCGACCATGTTGGGAAATCCCTCGCCGAACGCCGAAGACAAGGTGGCGATGTCGAAGGCGTTGTAAGCCGCTTTCATGTCGCGGACCTCGCGGACCCACACTACTTGGTCTGCAAGTCCAAGCGACTCGGCCAGAGTCGTGAGCCGGAGGCGATAGCCGGCGGGCCCGTCCCCGACGCAGACGAAGCGTGCATCGGAATTTTCGCGCGCAAAGCTCGCAGCCGCCTGCAGCAAGTTGGCATGATCCTTCATCGGATCGAGCCGGGCCGCACAACCGATGATGAAGTGTTTGTCGGAGAGGCCCCACGCCGCGCGCATCGCACGACCGGCGTCCGCATCACTCCGCATCGCATCGGCATCGATGCCGTTCATGATGACCGCGATGCGATCCGCCGGCAATCCACGCTTGATTGCGTCGGCCCGCACCGCACGTGCATTGGCGATGGCGAGGTCGGCACGCCGAGACAGCCAAGCTTCCGACCAGTAGGTGAGGGCGTTCAAGGCGTCGTATTGATCGAGCTGCACGCCGCCGGCGCGCAGCCCGAAGACGAGCTTCGTCTTGAGCCGTGGAGGCAGCAGCAGCGCCGCCAGCGTCGTCTGGGTCGGGAGAAAGGCATACACCAAATCGGGACGTTCGCTCAGAAAAAGCCGCCGCAGTCTCGCGAGCGGGGCGAATGCGTGCCAACGGCTCGACTTGCCGATCGAGAGGACGCGCACACCGCTGGTGCCGAGCAGAGCCTCGAGCGCGCCATCGGCGTAAAGCACGATGACCGCCACGTCATGTCCGCGCCGCGCCAGCGCCGCGGCAAGCACGGCGAGTTGGCGCTGGCTGCCGCCGACGGCCAAATCGCGAATGAAAAATGAGACCTTCATTCCAACCACTAAGCGTACATCGTCGCCCAACCGCAAGGGGAGCTGATGACCCGACACGTGCTATTTTCAATGACCGCGCTTGCCCGTTCGGCTGGTACCGACCTATGGTCCTCTTTGTCGCCGTCGAGGAGGCGCGCAGTGCAGTATGGCGCGTTCGTTATTTCGCTGGATTTCGAGCTGTTATGGGGAGTGCGCGATAACCGCACCATTGCGGATTACGGCGCCAATATCCTTGGCGTCCGTGAGGTCATTCCCGCTCTGCTCGATCTTTTTGCCGAACGGAACATTGCCTGTACCTGGGCGACCGTCGGGCTTCTGTTTTTTGCGACAAACACGGCGATGCGCGCGGCACTTCCTGCGCGCAAGCCCCGCTACGCCAATGCGCGAATTTCCTCCTATCATTACCTCGACGAGGTCGGGACAGATGAGGAGCACGACCCCTATTACTTCGGCCTGTCGCTCATCAAGCGGATTCTCGACCATCCAGCCCAGGAGATCGGCACCCATACCTTCTCGCATTTCTATTGCTTGGAAGAGGGGGGCGACATCGCGGCATTCCGGGCCGACCTCGAAGCTGCGCGGACCGTCGCCGGACGTCTCGGGATCAAGCTCTCAAGCATCGTGTTTCCGCGCAACCAAGTCGCTCATCTGTCGGTGTGTCGCGAACTGGGCTTGCGTGCCTTTCGCGGCAACGAACGCGTTTGGTTCCACCGCGCACGGAACCAGTCGGAGCAGAGCCCTC
>VAZL01000601.1:0-3448 GCA_005883445.1 Alphaproteobacteria bacterium
AAGGTGATGATGACCGGCACCCAAACGCTCTGGAGCCTGTGGCTGTCGTTCTTCCGCGAGCACTTCGCCAGTTTCATTTCGCTCATCGTGCTGCTGCCGCTGACGCTGTTCATCAATTGGCGCTACGGCCTGATGCTGATCCTGCTGTGCGTCGTGTTTGCCGCGGTGATTGGGCTGGTCATCCACAAGAGCGAAAGATTGCAAAGCACGGTCGAGGGCTACTATTCCGACGTGGCCGAGCGCACCACCGATACGCTCGGAAACATCGCCCTGGTGCAAAGCTTCGCCCGCATCGAGATGGAAGTTTCAGGAATGAAAAAGATGGGCGAAGAGGTGCTGAGGGCCCAGATCCCGGTGTTGTCCTGGTGGGCGGTGACCACGGTGATCACGCGCACGGCCACCACGCTGACGATGTTGTCGATTCTCGTGCTCGGGGTCTGGTTCTATCTCCGCGGTCAGACCACCGTCGGCGAAATCGTCATGTTCATGAGCTTCGCCGCGCTTCTGATCAGCAGGCTCGAACAGGCCGTCCATTTCGCCAACGAGATCGTGATGGACGCGCCGCGGATCGCGGAATTCTTCGAGGTGCTCGACACCGAGCCGGCAGTGCGCGACCGCCCCGACGCCGTGGATCCCGACCGCATGCAGGGACTGGTGGAATTCAAGGACGTCTCATTTTCCTATGACGGCAAGCGTCCCGCGGTCGCTGATCTGACCTTCACCGCGCTGCCCGGCGAAACCGTCGCCCTTGTCGGGGCGACCGGCGCCGGCAAATCGACTGCGCTCGCTTTGCTTCACCGCGCCTTCGACCCGCAATCGGGCATCGTGCGGATCGACGGCAGGGACATTCGGGCGCTCACGCTCGCAGGCCTGCGGCGCAACATCGGCGTCGTGTTCCAGGAAGTGCTGCTGTTCAACCGCTCGATCGCCGAGAACCTGCGCGTGGGCAAGCCCGATGCGACCGACGACGAACTGCGCGCGGCCTGCGAGCGCGCCCAGGTTCTCGACGTCATCGAGCGCCTGCCGCAAGGCTTCGACACCAACGCCGGCGAACGGGGGCGCCTGTTCTCCGGCGGCGAGCGTCAGCGCCTGTCGATCGCGCGCGCGCTGCTCAAAGATCCTCCGATCCTCATCCTCGACGAGGCCACGAGCGCGCTCGACGCGCTCACCGAGGCCAGGGTCCAGGCCGCGCTCGCCGAGGTCATGAAAGGCCGCACCACCTTCGTGATCGCGCACCGGCTCGCCACGGTGCGCAACGCCCACCGCATCCTGGTGTTTGCGGGCGGCCGTATCATCGAGACCGGCACCTTCGACGAGCTCATGCGCCTCGGCGGTCACTTCGCCGAGCTCGCCCGCAGCCAATTCTTGGCGGGTGAGGTGGCCAAGAAGCGGCACGAGCCCATGAGCGGCGAGCCGGTGGAAACCTAGCGGGCGCGGTCCGTGCTGCCTTCGAAAGCGAGCAAAGCGTGGGCGCGCGCGGCTGAGCACCCGCTCACGATCGTTTTCGTCCTCGCGCTCGGCGTCCGTCTGATCAATGTCGCGCTGCTGACAGGCCGCGATTCCTTCTTCGCGGAGCAGGATGCGTTCGGTTACTGGGCGCTCGGCGCCGCGCTGGCCAAGCCCGACACGTTTTGGCCCACGCTATTGTCGCTGACCGACCGCATGCCGCTCTATCTCTTGCTGCTCGCGGGCGTCCAGCATGCCTTCGGCGATGTCCCCCGAGTGGTCGCGCTCGTTCAGGCCGTGATCGACGCCGGGACCTGCACGTTCATCGCCGCCCTCGGCGCGCTGATCTCCCCGCTCGCCGGATTGATTGCCGGCGTTCTCGCCGCGCTCTCGGTGACGCTGGTCGTATTCAGCACCCAAATCCTCACCGATTCGCTCTTTGTCTTCTTCTTCACGCTGATGCTGCTCGCCGGCGCGCGTTTCCTGCTGCGCCCGACGATGGGGCTCGCCCTGGGGGCCGGCCTCGCCGGCGGGCTCGCCCTTGCCACGCGACCCGCCGTCGCAATGCTGCTGGCGGCAGCCGTGCCGATCGTCTTCGTCATTGCACTAGTGCGGCGATGGAATGTTGGCCCGGCGCTGGCAGCCGCGCTGCTCTTCGCCCTCGCCGCCGCGGCGCCGATTGCCCCGGTGCTGGCGCGCAACGCGGTGCGTTACCACAGCCTCAGCGTGACCTCGCAAACCGGCGATTACTTGGCGTTGTGGATCGTCCCGCTGGTGACCGAGCGCGCCGATGGCACGCCTTACCAGGCGACCTTCGATCGCATGGACGCTCTCTATCGTCAGCAGGCCGGCACAGAGAGCAATCCATTCCGGCGCTCGGCCATCGCCTCCGGCCTGGCGTGGCAGGAGATGGCCCGTTTGCCGCCGGCGGCTCTCGCCAAGGCTTGGCTTGAAGGCGCGGTGGTGAATCTCACCGCACCGGCCCTGCTCGCGGACCCGCGGGTGCGGGCGCTGCCCAAGCCCAGCTTCTACAACACGCCCGGCGCTAGCCTGTGGCAGAAGGCACGGGCCTACCTCTTCGATGATCCCGGGCGCTACCAGCTCCTGCTCATCCTCGGCCTCATTGCCATGGTGCCCTTCGTCGTGCTCGAGGCCATCGGCTTCGTCATGCTGGCGCGGGCGTCGCCGTGGGCGGCGGTCTTCGCCGGCGGCGTGATCGCCTATTTCCTCCTGCTCAACGGGCCGGTGGCGACGCCAAAATATCGCTTGCCGATAGAACCGGTATTGATCGTGCTCGCCGCGATTCCGCTGGCGTGGATGGCGCAACGCCGCAAACGCGTTGCCGCCGCCGCTTGAGCCTAATTCCAGCGCGGCGGCGCTCGAGACGCCCCGACGCCGCGCCGCGCACGATAAAGCGCTATTTGATCCGTTCGAGGATGCTCACGTAGTTCGCAACCGCCGTGCCGCCCATATTGAAGATGCCGCCGAGGCTCGCATTCCTGACTTGAATGTCGCCGGCGGTCCCCATGAGCTGCATGGCCGTGAGCGCGTGCATCGATACTCCCGTCGCGCCGATTGGATGACCCTTGGCCTTGAGTCCCCCCGACGGATTGACCGGCAAGGGTCCGTTCTTCTCGGTAAGCCCCTCGGCCACGGCGCGCGCGCCCTGTCCTTGCGGGACCAGGCCCATCGCCTCGTATTCCATCAGTTCGGCGATGGTGAAGCAGTCGTGGGTCTCGACGAAGGAAAGGTCGGAGAGCGCGATGCCGGCGCTCGCCAGCGCGCGCGTCCAGGCCTGCGTGCAGCCCTCGAGCTTGAGCACGTCGCGCTTCGACATGGGCAAGAAATCCTGCACGTGCTCGGCTGCGCGGAAGGCGACCGCCTTGCCGAGCTTGAGCGCGGTTGCGACGTCCGCCAAGACCACGGCGGCGGCGCCGTCGGAAACGAGCGAGCAGTCCGTGCGCTTGAGCGGACCCGCCACGCGTGGATTCTTTTCGCTCTC